>NZ_JBNPNG010000004.1:0-162517 GCF_050314535.1 Collinsella sp. SGI.095 | reverse complement strand
CCGATATTCTGGGATGCGCTTTCCGCTAGGGTCCTCAGCCGGAAAGCGCATCCCAGAATTCGATCAAATTGTGGGTCGCACTTTCCGGAGCTAAGCGGCAGTTCGCAAAAAAACGGGTGCAGACCGAAGTCCGCACCCGTAAGCGCTGCTTACTTGCGCATCAAGCCGCCGCGCTCGTCGATGGCATCCCAGAAGGCATCGGCAAAGCGAGGATCGCTTGCGGCCATAAGGGCGTTGGTGGCCATCCAGCCAGAAGGCGTGCCGGTGTCGTAGCCCGACAGAGGATCGATGACGACGGCGTACATGGCCTCGCGGTCGAGCGAACGGGCCATGGCGTCGGTCAGCTGGATCTCGCCGCCCTTGCCGGCCTGCTGGTCGGCAAGCAGCTCCATGACCAGCGGGCTCAGCAGATAGCGTCCGACGATGTAAAGGTTAGAAGGCGCAGCCTCGGGAGCAGGCTTCTCCACCAAGCCGCCGATACGCCACACGGCGCCAGGCTCGGCATCGCCAACGCCCTCAGCGCCCTCGAGGGAGCCCACGCGCTCGCCGGCGATAACGCCATAGCGGCTGACCTCCTCGGGAGCACACGCGGCAACAGCGATAACCGAAGCGCCGCCATGCTCCTTGGAGACGGCAAGCATCTTGTCGCAAATGTCATGGTTGGGCACAACATAGTCGCCCAGAAGAACCAGGAAGTTCTCCCCCGCCACAGCATCGGCCGCCGAGCGAATGGCATGGCCGAGGCCCTTGGGCTCGTACTGATAACGGAAATCGACCGGCATACCGCCAGCGTGGGCGACGGCATCGGCATAGGCGTTCTTGCCGCGCTCGCGCAGCAGGTTCTCGAGCGAACGGTCGGGCTGGAAGTAGCTCAGCAGCTCGGGCTTACCGGGAGAGGTAACGATGATGGCGTCGTCGACCTCCTCGGGGTCGAGTGCCTCCTCAACGACGTACTGGATAACCGGCTTGTCGAGCACCGGCAGCATCTCTTTGGGCGTGCACTTAGTGCCAGGCAGAAAACGCGTGCCAAGGCCGGCGGCGGGGATGATTGCCTTCATATTATTCAAGGATCCTTTCGCAGGCGCAAAGCGCCCCAAGCGTGCGGCACGGCGGCCGCAGACCAAATTGCGATACCGAAGTATCTTACCGCCGGAGACATACGTCCCCGTAAGGCAAACGCAATTCTTCAGCAGGTCAACGCAAATTATTGCTCGAATGGTGCAATTTTATGCCCCAGCGGTAACGGGATTGGCACGGCGAAGACGGCGGTGTTCTGCGTGCCGAGCAATGGGAATGAGGGGCCAAAACAAAAAAGACGGGGCTCGCAATGCGAACCCCGTCTGCAAAGAAATCTGGCGAGAAAGCCTGATTACTTGAGGGTGACAGCAGCGCCAGCAGCCTCGAGCTTCTCCTTGGCAGCCTCGGCGTCCTCCTTCTTGGCGCCCTCGAGAACAGCCTTGGGAGCGCTCTCGACGACCTCCTTGGCCTCCTTCAGGCCAAGGTTGGTGAGCTCACGGACGGCCTTGATGACCTGGATCTTGTTGTCGCCGAAGCCCTCGAGCACGACGTCAAACTCGGTCTTCTCCTCGGCCTCAGCAGCGCCAGCAGCGGGAGCGGCGACAACAGCGGCAGGAGCAGCGGCGGAAACGCCGAAGGTGTCCTCGATAGCCTTAACGAGCTCGGAAGCCTCGAGAAGGGTCATTTCCTTAAGAGCATCGATGATCTCATCGGTGGTAAGCTTAGCCATTTCTAAGTCCTTTCGGTTTCCGTGTCTGTGCACGGAGATCAGTTAAAACACGGCGCGAATGCGCCAGGGGTGCGGCGTTGCCGCCGCGGGTGAAAACAGCGACTAGGCTGCCTTCTGCTCGGAGACCTGCTGGATCGAACGAGCGAGACCAGAGGAAACGCCGTTGACGCAGACAGCGATGTCGCGAGCGAAACCGGAGATGAGACCGGCGATCTGGCCGAGAAGCTGGTCCTTGGTGGGCAGCTCGGCGATAGCCTTAACATCATCAGCGGAAACGGCCTTGCCGTCGGAGATACCGCCCTTGATCTCAAGGACGCCCTTGGACTTAGCGGAGAAGTCCTTAAGGGCCTTGGCGGCCTCGACCGGCTCGGTCTCGTAGAACACATAAGCGACGGGGCCGGCGAGGATCTCGTCGAGCTCGGGCTGCTCCTGGTTCTTGAGAGCGATCTTGACCAGGTTGTTCTTGTAGACCTTCATCTCGGCGCCGCACTCGCGAAGCTGATGACGCAGCTCCTGAGCCTGCTTAACCGTCAGACCGTTGTAGTTGACGACGAACAGACCGGCGTTCTCGGCGATACGGGACTCGATCTCTGCAACCTTGTCGATTTTGTACTGCTGGGGCATGAATTACACCTCCTCGAATTCTTTCCGGGCACGGTCCGCCACAAGGACGTGACGGGGGCATGTCCAAAAAGAAAGCCCCCGCGCTGCATGAGCGACGGGGGCGAGAAGACATATCTACTCGACCACCTCGGCTGGCGGGATATCCCATTGAGCTCGCGGGCAATGCCCGTTTGCACCGGCTGTCTCTGGCAGCGGATTCGTGCGTGAACCGAAAGTATTATGGCGGGGACCCCGGCGTCGGTCAACGGCAACCCTGGCTGCACACAATTCCACCATCTCGGTCGCGCCGCCAAAGGCCAGGCGCAAGCTTTTCGCTCGGTCAGGTCCTGGGCTCGCACGAAGAGCACATTTAGTGCTCTTCGGCTCGTGCGGAATCTACGAAAAGCTTGCGCCTGGCCTTTGGCGGCGCGACCTGTGTTGACTTTGGGGCAGCCAGGGTTGCCGTTGGCCGACGCGCCCCACTCACAATCCTTATGTCGGTGGGCTGATGTGTTGCGTCCCTGATGGTTATAGGGCCGAGACGAAGGTGGACAGGCGGCGGAGGCCTTCGTCCAGATCTTGGTCGGAGACGCAGTAGCTTAAGCGGATGTGGCCTTCGGTGCCGAAGTAGTCTCCGGGGACTAGGGCTACGTTGGCTTCTTTGATGGCTTTGATGCAGAAGTCTTCGCTTGTTAGGCCGAATTGTTTGATACTGGGGAAAGCGTAGAAGGCGCCGGCTGGTTCCACTACGTCGAGGCCCATGGTGTCTAAGGCTGCGAGCACGCGTTCGCGGCGGGCTCGGTAGACTTTGAGCATGGGGGTTGGGTCGACGGTCAGGGCTCGGGCCGCGGCGTCCATTTCGAAGGAGACGGCGCTCGATACTAGGTATTGGTGAGCTTTTGCGATCTCGGCGATGACGGGGGCTGCAGCTGCGAGCCAGCCCAAGCGCCAGCCGGTCATAGCCCATGGCTTGGAGAAGCTCTCGATGACCACCGTCTGCTCGCGTAGCTCCGGGTGGCGCTGGGCAAAGCGCTCATAGCCATCCACATAGACCAGGCGGTTATATACGTCGTCGCAGATTACGTAGATGCCCGCTTGCTCTGCCACGTGTGCCACGGCGTCGAGCGATGCCGCGTCGAGGATACAGCCCGTAGGATTGTTGGGCGTGCAGATGACGATGGCCTTAGTCGCCGGCGTCACGCAGGCGCGAAGCGCGTCCTCGTCAATCTGAAATTGCGCGGGCTCCGTATCCAAAAAGACCGCCTTGGCATGGTTGGCCACGACGATGCTCTCGTACAGACCAAAGGCTGGCGTGGGGATAATAACCTCGTCGCCGGGGTTGAGCATGGCCATAAATGTTGCCGACAGGGCCTCGGTCGCGCCGTCGGTCAGGATGACCTCGTCGGCCGAAAACGTAAGGCCCGCGTCTCCCATGTAGGTAGACAGCGCCTCGCGCAGGGCGGGACGGCCGTTGTTGGGCGGATAGTGCGTGTCACCGCGGCCCAGCGCGGCGGTCACCTCGGCGCTAATCACATCGGGCGTGGGGAAATCGGGCTCGCCAAGCGCGAGCGCAATGCACCCCGGATGCTGGGCGGCGAGCGCGTTGATCCGGCGAATGCCGGAGGGCTTGAGCGTGGCAAGCGAGGTGTTCATGGGCAGTCGCATGGCGTTCCTTTCGTAAGGGTTGCACTAGGATAGCGCGCCCGCGCGCCACCAGACGGTGTAACCTAAACGGAAACCAACCGGAAAGGAGGCGGCATGGAGACAACTGCACGCGGCGATGTACCAAAAACGTTGCAAACCATTGCATATATCAGTATTCCCGAGAGCGCCGATCTTGAGTTTTTGCTTTGGGACCTGCAGGATGCCATCGCCGCCTATGCTCAGCTTTCCGGCACCGCGCTCCCCCGTCCGGTCGATTTGGAGGCGGATGATGCCGGTGTAGTCGATGGCATGGTGTTCACTGTTGATGATGCATTTGATGATGAGGCGATGATCGCTGTCGAGCAGGTGCTCGATCGCTTCGGGGATACAGAGACACGCGTCTACGCCGTCGTCCAGGCCCTGTCAAAAAACAACAAGCAGGCGGACGAAGTCCTCGACCACCTGTACCGGGCATGTATTCTACGCGACCTGCCATGGTGCGGTGGCGTTGTCATCTGCGCCGGCAGCGGTATTGCGGCGCTTCGCCACTCCCCGCGTATGGGCCTCTTACGCCGGCCATTTTCCGAAGCGATGGATAAGCTTGTAGGCGCCGTGCGCATGGGCTGCTCCATAGAGCATGCGCAGCTGCTTGGCGGCGGCGATGCCGATAGTGTCGATGTCGACGGCATGGTGCGCGTCAAGCCCGCCGTGCCCGCACCAATCTGGCATGCCATCATCAAACGCCTCGGCACCCATGCTCAATCAAGGATCTAGATTACCGTGCGGTCCAGTCAACTGCCTCGCGCCAGCGCTCGACAAGCCGCTCCAGGCGCCAGGCCGCGTTAGCGGGACTAGTTGACGGCAACACGACAGCGGACAGACCCGTCCGCTCCTGTAGATAGCGCTTATAGAGGCGCCCCGCCGTACCTCCGTTGCATACCACCCGCTCGATGGGCGCAGCTCCAGTGATGCGTTCGATATATGCCGGCACAACGTTTTTGATGCTCGCGTCGCTCGACCCCTTAATGTCGCAGCTCTCGACCACATCCCACAGGGCCACACCACCGTTCAACAGCATGGATCGCTTGGCGGCAATAGAGGCGTCGAGCGTCGCGGGCTCGCCGCCCACCAAAGGGTCGCCCTCGTTGGGTGGTACAGGCACACCAAGGCACGCGGCCATCACGCGCCAAAAGCGATTCTGAGGGTTGCCGTAATAAAAGGCATTGGCGCGCGAAAGCACCGAGGGAAACGATCCCAGCACCAAAACGCGCGAGTGCTGGTCAAACACGGGCTCAAACCCATGCTCAATATGTTGATAGCCCTCGTCTGACGCCGCCATGACCTAGGCCCTCAACAGATAGCGCACCTCGTAGGGCGCAAGTTCAAGCGCACCCGTCAGCTCGACCGTGGGTGCATCGTCGGCAAGTAGGTCGACGAAGGAACCGTTGAGTTCGCCGGCTCCAAAGGTATAAGGCTCGTTCACGGCATTGACCGCCACGAGCACCGTCGCGTCGTCGCAGGCGCGCTCGAACAGCAGCTGCTTGTTCTGGATCACCACGTTGCGGTACGCGCCGTAGCTGAGAGCGCGTGCCGCCGCGTCGTCGGCCGAGCGCAGGTGCGCAAGCTGTGTGACGAACGCCGTCAGCTCGTTGGGTGCAGGCTCATCGAGCGCAGGGCGCAGCGCCCAGTCGCCATCGGGGCCGCCCTTTTCGCCAGCAATTCCCCACTCGCTGCCATAGTAGATGCACGGGATGCCCGGCATGCCAAAGAGCATGCCATAGGCGGGACGCAGGCACGACTTGTCGGTAAGGATGCTCGCCAGGCGCGGCACGTCGTGGTTGTCGACAAACGACAGCAGGTGCTTGCCGCGGTAGATACACCACGGGTCGCCGCCAAACTGACGGTGCAGCGAGTGGGCGATCTCGAACATGTTGATCGAGTTAAAGCTGGAGTACAGTCCCTTGTAACACTCGTAGTTGGTGCAGGAGTCGAGCATCTCGTCGTTGACGATCTGGTTGTAGTCGCCGTGGAGCGTCTCGCCGATCAGGACAAAATCGGGTTTGAGCTCACGGGCAAAGGCGTGCAGGCGGCGCATAAAGTCGCGGTCGAGCATATAGGCGACGTCCAGGCGCAGACCGTCGACGCCAAAGACCTCGGCCCAACGGCGCACGGACTCGAGCAGGTAATCGACCACGGCGGGGTTTTGCAGGTTGAGCTTCACGAGCTCAAAATGGCCTTCCCAGCCCTCGTACCAAAAGCCGTCGCCGTAGCACGAGTCGCCGTCAAAGCTGATGTGGAACCAGTCCTTGTAGGGCGAGTCCCACTTGCGCTCCTGCACATCGCGGAAGGCCCAAAAGCCGCGACCGACGTGGTTGAAGACGGCGTCGAGCACCACGCGGATGCCGTGGGCATGCAGCGTCTCGCACACGGCGGCAAAGTCGGCATCCCCACCCAGGCGACGGTCGATGTGGCGCAGGCTGCGCGTGTCGTAGCCATGGCTATCGGACTCGAGCGGTGGGTTGATGAGCACAGCGCCAATACCTAGTTCCTGCAGGTAGTCGGCCCATTGGGCGATTTTCATGATGGGGGCATCGGGGTTGGGCGCGTCGTTGGCAGCCTGGGCAAGCGCATCCTCGGCAACGGGCGCGGCGTTTTCGCGCGGAGCTCCACAAAAGCCCAGCGAATAGATTTGATAGAACGTCGTCTCGTATGCCCACATAGCAACCTCCCGGTAAGCCAACACAACGACATCCATTGTATGCCCAGCAGGGTAGTTAATCTGGGACGGGCTTGGCGCAGCGTATGGCCGGGAACAGCACGGTGATGGCGAGGATCTTGCGAAATAAATGGTACTGCCGAGATGCCGCTGAGCGAATAAAGAGGTGTCCGCACGGGTGGCTACCCTATGATGAAGACGGCATATTCCCACACCTGACTTACAAAGGTAGTTGAACGATGGCAGACATTAAAATCAAGATCGTCAGCAATCCATATCAAAAAATTGTCCGGTTCTTCCGATGGGATAACGGCTGGCAAGAAATAACGACCTCCACAAATCCCAACAGCGCGCTCCATAGCACAAAGATCGTTAACGGATTCTTCCCCTTTAAGGCCGAAGAGATCATCGACATCCTCGCCAAAGAGTTCGGCGGCGGCGACAAAATCGAATTGCATTTTGAAGGCGCGGATGACGAATGGCAGGAGCTGCTCGCCATCTGTACCGAAGGGCCACGCGCCAACACATACGAGGCTATGCGAGACGAGCGTTATCTATCAAACGCCCGAGACGTCTTGCCAGAAATTGTCGAAGTCTTCAGGGAAATCCAGGGGCTTGTAGACGAAGCAGTCTCCGAGCGAACAAAAGTCTCTGAGCAAATTAGGAAGTTCACCGATGTTTCGAGCGACATCATCCCGCTGTGCGTGCTTGGCACCTATAGCGCTGGCAAATCGACGCTCATCAACGCCCTTATCGGCATGGAAATCCTCCCCAGCGGCGATGGGCCCGTAACGGCACGCATATTCCAAATCAAGCGCTCAAAAGACCGAGACCGCGCAATGGTTCAATTCTTCTGTGGCAACAGGCGGTTCTTGTTGCGCTTTAATCTTGATGGCCTCATGGAAAACAAGGAGCTTACGGGGGACCCCCTCTACGACAAAATCGCAACCAAGGTTGCCGGTTCCACAGCCGGCATGGCGGCCCATATGAACAACACCCTCAAGGTTCTTAACTCATATCATGCCGATGAAGACGACCGGACCATCTCCGATCTGATCAGAATCGAAGTTCCCTTTAGCGATACCGACCCGTGGCCCCATGACAGAGAGTTTGTCATCTTTGACACCCCCGGCCCAAATTCCGCCACGAATGATGACCATACCAGAGTGCTCAAACAAGCCATGGAAGGCCTCTCGAACGGTCTTCCCATTTTCGTTGCCGAGTACACCACACTCGACACGAAAGACAACGAGAACCTCTCCAACGAAATAAAGGAGATCCCCGCAATCGATGAACGCTTTACCATGATCGTAGTCAACAAGGCGGATTCCGCCGACCTTCCCAAAGGCGGGTTTGACGACGAACGGGTCTCGGACATCATGCGCCAGTTCATTCCGTCCAGGCTCTATGGTCAAGGTATCTACTTTGTTTCTTCCATCCTCGGCCTAGGCTCAAAGAACTCCGGCGAGTTTATAAGCGACAACTATGCCGAAAGATTCGAAGACCAGCAGCGTAAATACACCGACCCGACAAGCCGCTTCTATAAAACGCTCTACCGTTACGATATCCTTCCGGGACAGATCTCGCGCAGAACCAATCGCGAATCCGAGGCTTGCAAGGACCTCCTTCTTGCCAATAGCGGACTCTTTTGCATCGAAAACGAAATACGCCTGTTTGCCGAACGGTACTCCGCATATAACAAATGCAGCAGGTCGGAATCGCTTCTGCAAGAAATTGTCGGCATAACCGAAGAAGAGATTGCCGATAAGAAAACCGACCTTGAACAAAAGAAAGCGCAACGAGAAGCCGAACTCGAAGAGGATAAGCGCGCTCTTATCGATCAGCTCGAAGCCTGCAAGGAGCATGCAAAGGAGGATGCTTCGGCAAGCTATAGGGAAACAATCGACAAGAGCGTTTCGGCCAAACAATGGGAGACCAGTCTTGATGCGCTCCAGGCACGCCAAAACGCCATTACCGAGGAAAAGCGAGAGGGGCTCGAGTACTCAAAACGCTCAATCGCGGCAGCGAAAGCGTTTGATTCGATTGCACCCAACTTCTTCAATAGGCTCGGCGACTCCATAAAGGGAAGCCAGGTCAATGCGCAAAAGGATAGTGGACCTCGTCCAACGGGTGACCTTGCGGACGTTGGCAAGGGTCTTTGCGATGACATAACCGATGCATTTCACAAAAGATCTGATGCAAAGGCCGCCGAAAAAACAGCCGACAAAGATGCCGCCGACCAACTCTTTAACGAGGTCATCAATCACTATGACGAATGCGCCGAGCAAATAGCTCAGACCATCGATGAGCTGTCGCAAAGCTATTGGAAAGATTGCGCAGAGCGTAGCCGCGATGCCCTCTATCGCATCGCCACCAGCAGCGACAATCCTCTTTCCGAAGAGAAGCGCCAAGAGGTCGGCGATATCATTCTTAAATATCATGGCCTCGCGCTCGATAAGACAAAAGACCCTATTTTCAGTAAGGCAGACTTTACCGAACTGAAGCTCATGGACCGTGTCATCTTTAAATCTGACAAGCTTTTGCTTAGGAAAGTCGAAGACAAATTCAACCGCGAAATCTCACGGTATTTCTGCGAAGCACGCGCCGAAACAGAGCGCGAGCATACCTACGGCTTTACCGAATGGCTCAACGAGCTGCTCGGCCAAATTACGAGCAATATCACCGACTACAACCCGGTGCTCCATGGCCATGTCGAAGACATCAACAAGCAAACCGCGGAGATCAACGCTCTCGAAGCAAAACTCGAGACGCTCAATAATCGAAAAGAGTACATTGCGCGCGTCATTAATTGGAAGGAATAGGCTGATCGCATGGGCATCAAAAACGCGATTATGCGCGCTGCCGATAAAGCCGGCAACGCGGTCGCAACCGTCTCGGTACTCAGCAGCTCCCAACTCGATGAGGTAGACAAAAAGCGAACAGCATACTTGTCAGAAAAGCCGAATCCGGCAGACGAGCAAGCTATCGAGCTCACCAATCGGCTCTTGGCAACTGCCGCCGTTGAGCTTCACAACGCCTATCTGCCGCAGCTACGAAATGTATACGCGCCGATTGACCCCTCTATCGAATACCCCACGGGCTTTAACGCCGACAACAACATCCGCTTCATGAATATCACGAAGTGGGTCGTCGACCCCAACGAGGACAGTCTCGAGAAGCTCGTAAATGTGTACGACGTTCTCTCTGACGAAGATTGCAACATTGCGCTGGTTTTTAATCGAACCAGCGCAAGCGCCGAGGTATTCCTTGCAGTCGTCAACAGCGACAATGCCCGCGACAACATCGACGCCGATAATTTTTCCCGGCGCATGTCGGATGCCTTGAGGGGCAACTTCCCCGGTTCCGAAGTGGGACCCGCCAACCGCGGCCCCATTCCGTGTCTAGACAATCGACGCTCGTCTTCGGTTGCCGCCGTTTCGAATATTCCGGCCGAAAAGAACGAGAAGTTCGTCACGCAAACCATTGAAAAAGTTCTTGACGGCATTGTGCCTGGCAGGCCGAGCGAAGACTACACTATCGTGCTGCTCGCAACCCCGATCCATGATATCGAATCGCGCAAACTCCGTCTCGCCGAACTCCACTCACTGCTGACGCCCTATGCCTCATGGACGACCAACTATACCTACCACCAAAACGACTCCATCGGATCGTCCGCGACGGTTGGCATCAATGCAGGCGTGAGTGCCGGCAGGCAGGTGGGGAGCAATCAGGCTGTTGCTCAAAACTACAACGAAACGGAATCGACAAACGAGTCGACCTCGGAATCGAGCAACGAGAGCGTAACCGACTCGTCCACATCGACCGAAAGCATCACGGATACGGTCACCGACGGCAGAAATGAATCCTCGAGCGGGAGCGTAAGCCTAGGTGTAGGCGCAGGCGCAGGCGCATCCGCAGGCGTATACGGCGGCGGCAATCTCGGTGTATCCGCAAGCCATACCGAGGGCTCGTCACACTCCACATCTACGTCTAAAGGCACAAGTTCATCTACCGGCAAAGCCATATCAAACTCGCTCGGCAAAGCCGTTACCAGCGGCGTTGGCAAGGCTGTCTCTAAGGGAGCGTCCGTAACTTCCGGCGTTTCGCAGGCCGTAAATCTTGGCGCCAACTTTGGCGGATCATTCGCGCGCTCAAGCACGGTCACCGCTACCATCGGCGCTGACGAAGGCATCACACAGACGTTCAAGAATTACTCCATCCAACACGCGCTCGAAATCCTCGAGTTGCAAATGAAACGCTACGACCTTGCCTCGGCACTCGGCATGTGGGACTTTTGCGCCTACGTGCTGTCAGAAGACCACAACGTCGCGAATAACGTTGCCCACACCTACCTCGCCCTCACCCAGGGCAAAGAGTCCTATATGTCTCAGGCTGCGGTAAACCTCTGGCGCGGAGACCTCGGAGAGCAAAGCTCCGACGCTGTGGCAGTCTGTTCCTACCTTCGCGATTTGCGCCACCCTGCTTTTGCCCTCTCCCCCGCCCTGCTCGATCAACATCCAAGTTTTTCGGTTTACCCAGCAACAGTCGATGCAACGACCGCCCTTTCGGGCAAGGAGCTGGCCTACTCGCTCAACTTTCCCAAAAAGTCCGTCCCAGGGCTGCCCGTTATCGAGTGTGCTTCTTTTGGACGCAATGTCTCAGCGTTCGATGGCACGCAGCCCCAACAAGGCCTTTGCATAGGCAAGGTTTTCCATATGCATCGCGAGGAGCGCATTAGGACGTTCCTGTCAAAAGACTCACTTGCCTCGCACACCTTTGTTACGGGCAGCACCGGCGCAGGAAAGACCAATACCGTCTGCCGCATCCTCGATCAGGCGCTCGATCAGCAGGTCAACTTTCTTGTCATTGAACCTGCCAAGGGCGAATACAAGGACGTGTACGGGGGCCGCGAAGACGTAAACGTCTTTGGAACCAATCCAAAATTCACACCGCTCCTGCGCATCAATCCTTTTAGCTTCCCGTCCGGCATCCATGTGCTGGAGCACCTCGACCGACTCGTTGAGATCTTTAATGTTTGCTGGCCCATGTACGCCGCCATGCCCGCCGTCCTTAAAGACGCTGTCGCCAGGTCATACGAAGACTGCGGATGGGATCTTGCCGCTTCTGATAACCCGTATGGAGCCGATCTCTTTCCCTGCTTTGCAGATGTTGCCCGCAACGTCCGCGAGATTCTCGACTCCAGCGAGTACGATGCCGAAAATAAAGGCGCCTACAAGGGGTCGCTGCTCACGCGTCTCAACTCGCTCACCAACGGGCTCAACGGCATGATGCTTTCGTCGAACGAAGTCGATGCTAGCGTGCTTTTTGACGCCAACACAGTCATCGATCTATCGCGCATTGGCTCCGCCGAAACAAAATCCCTACTCATGGGTCTTCTTGTACTCAAACTTCAAGAACATCGCATGGCCGAGAAAAAGGGCATGAACCAGCCGCTTCGCCATCTGACCGTGCTTGAAGAGGCGCACAACCTGCTTAAGCGATCGTCGAGCAGCCAAGGCTCGGAGAGCGGCGACCTGACAGGCAAGAGCGTCGAGATGATCTCAAATGCCATCGCCGAGATGCGCACATACGGCGAAGGCTTCATCATCGCCGACCAGGCGCCCGGCCTTCTCGATATGGCAGCCATTCGCAACACAAATACCAAGATCATCCATCGCCTGCCCGATCTTTCGGACCGCGAACTCGCCGGTCGCGCCGCCAACCTCAACGACCAACAGATCGCCGAGCTGGCACGCTTGCCTAAGGGCGTTGCGGCCATTTACCAAAACGATTGGGTTGAGCCGGTGCTCTGCAAGATCGCCAAAGCAGAGGATGGCGAGCACTTTACATACAGCCGCCCCATCGAAGACATCACAGACAACCAACACGATGACGCTCTTTCCGTAGCGCGCATGTTGGCATACGGCATCAGCATTGGAACCGAGGCGGAACTGCATAGCGTTCGCGAACGGCTCGATCGCCTCCATATCGGCGCGTCCACAAAGGTCAGTATTCTGCGCACCGCTCAAAACCCGCCCAACGAACCGCACATGACCAAGCTGGCGCCCATTATGAGCGCGCTGTTCCCCGATGTCGTCAAAACGGTCGAACGTGAGCTCAAGAGCAGCAATGAAGCCGAGCAATTGACAAGAGCGGCAGAAGCGGCGCTCGGGGCTTCCATCAACCGCGATATCGACAGCCGCACCAGGCAGGTCATCATTCAGGGCATCATGACCGATGTCTTGTGTCTGCAAATGCAAGATACCCAAGCATATTCCGATTGGCACAACTGGAACGAGAATAGCGAGGTGAGCTAATGACATTTAAGCTAATGGAGTTCACGCAAATGAAAATCGACGAACCCAAACCAGGCGATAAACTTGGGTTCAATCCCGATAAACTCATTGGCCCCGAATCAAAGGAAACCAAAACAGAAGTTAGCGATATCGACCGAGCGGACTACATCAATCCTGACAAATTGATTGAATCCTCAGTGGAATCGTGTGACTACCCTTCTACTTATGAGGAACGGCTGGACCGTACACCGACCATGGAGAATCCCAATGGCAAATGGTCGGGCGATCGAGGGGAGTCGATGTTTGTTCCCACAGTCGATAGGGTTTGCGAGATTCTTCGAAACAAAGGTCTTGAGGGCATCAATTACAGGGATGGAATTCCTGACTTCAACCCTATCTCTGAGGCGAAAGTAACCATACAAGGCATGAGCCAGCATAGGCTTTCGCAGATTGGCGAGAACGGCGAGCGCATTGTCGGCAACTATGAAAAGGCAGACATTGAATGCGCAAAAGCTTGGAACCTTGAGCAACGCGATGGCAAAGAAGACTGGACCAATAAAGACGTCAAAAAATGGCGCGTGGCAAACGGGTACACCTGGCACGAGCACAATGACATGAAAACGTGCTACCTTGTTCCGACCGAAGTTCACGACGTATGCAGGCATCTCGGCGGCGTAAGCGAAATCAAAAATATACTGAATCAGATTGGCGGCTTCGATGACTAACAGCATAAATCTGTGGGGCAGGGATTTCTCGCTCCCCGTCTATTACGAGTGCGACTCGGACCAAGGCGTCCTCGACATTCAAAAGGAAGCAAAGGACGCCCTGCTTGCAAGCTGGGATATCGTTGAGGACAGCAAGGAAGCGATCGAAGATTATTGTCTCGAAAGAGACGGTGATCAGATTGAGGGCCCCATTACAAACATCTTTAGATACGTTATTCCGACCAGCATCGTGATACTTCGAAGCGATGATGCTCGCAAAACAGCGCTCATGTGCAACTATCGCTTTGACCCCGAACACGGACTTGCTGCGGTATTTGAGAACGAGCAACTTACGACTGTTGTCCCCCAAGACGAGCTCTAGGTCGATCATACGCAGACAGAAAAACGAAAACCTAGGCCACTCCAGCACATACCGGAGCGGCCTCGGCCTCTTTTACGCATGCTCAGCGAGGTAGCTAAAATAGCCCCGTCCCAAATTAGCTACCCCAGCCCCTTTCTAAGTTGCGGTGAAATACGGACTGTTTGCCGGGTTTATTGGGCCCAGCAGTCCGTATTCCACCGCAACTGATGAGGAAACGTGATTAGGCGACGGGCTTTGCGCGGCGTATGGCCGGGAACATCACCGTGATGGCGAGGATGACGCCCACGACGGCAATCGCCCCGCCCACAAAGCCGATCCAGGCGATACCGGGGCCCGAAACCACGGCGCCGCCGATCGCGGTGCCCGTGCCGATACCCAGATTAAACAGGCCCGAGAAGATCGACATGGCGACAGCCGACGAATCCGCGGGCGTGTACTTGATAAGCTCGGCCTGGAATGCCACGTTAAAGGCCGTGGCGCAGCAGCCCCACAGCACGCAGACGGCAAGCACTGCTGCGAGCGACGATGCGGCCGAACCTATGAGCAGCAGGGCCGCTGGCACGCCGGAGAGCGTGATAGCCAAAAACGGGAAGCGGTGCCCGTCGAACAGGCGGCCAAACAGCCAGCTGCCCACCAGACCGGAGCAGCCAAACGCCGTCAGCGTCATGGTAATGGCGCCCGCGTCGACGTGCGCGACCTGCGCCAGGAAGGGCTCGATATAGCTGTAGCCTGTGTAATAGCCGGTCGCCATAAAAACCGTGACCGCGTAGAGCGCGATGAGGAACGGGTTCTTGAGCAGCTCGGGCAGCTGTTTAACGGCAAAGCGCTCACCCGCCGGCATGGCCGGGAACACCGCTGCCTGGTACACCACCGCGGCGGCAGAGAAGGCCCCGACCACAGCGAATGTCATGCGCCAGCCCACAGCCAGCCCGATGGCGCGGCCGATCGGCAGGCCAAAGATCTGCGCGATGGACGAGCCCGTGGCGATCATGCTGATGGCGAGCGCCCCGTGACGGGTGTCGACCAGGCGCGAAGCCATAATCGAGGCGACCGACCAGAACACGGCATGTGCGCAAGCGACCACCAGGCGTGCACAGACTAAAATAGGATAGGTGGGCGCCACGGCGGACAGGAACTGACCCAGAGAGAACACGGCGAGCACGCCGAGCAGCATACGCTTGAACTCAAAGCGCGAGGCAAACACCATAAGCGGCAGCGACAGCAGCATGACGCCCCAGGCGTAGACCGAAATCATGATGCCTGCCTGGGCCTCGGTGAGCGAGAACGATACGGCAATATCAGTCAGAAGGCCGATGGGCATGAACTCCGATGTGTTGAACACGAACGCGCAGCAGGCAAGCCCGATAAGCGGGAGCCACTGCTTGAGCGAGATGCCATCTTGTCTTGCCTGAGTCATGTAGGAAACCTCTCCGATTGTCTTGGGCGGTGGGCGATTATATAGCAACAGCCCCGCATCCGTCAGTACAGATGCGGGGCCGCAATCAACTCAATACACAGAGGTTGCGCTGTCAATAAATAGCTAAGCCAACCCCAGCAATATGCCCACCGAATGCACGACAAACGCCACGATCCAGGCGACCGTCACCTGAAACGCGAACACGGCAACGGCATAGCGCGCGCCCAACTCGCTCTTGACGGCACCGATTGCCGCCACGCAGGGCGGGTACAGCAGCGTAAAGACCAAGAACACGTAGGCGGTAAACGGCGAAAACATGGTCGACAGCGCCGCGGGTGACGTTGCATCCAAAAGCACGGTGAGAGTCGAGATGACGCTCTCCTTGGCGATAAGTCCGGTGACGAGCGCCGTGGATGCACGCCAGTCGCCAAAGCCAAGCGGCGCCAACGCCGGCGCGATGATGCTACCCAGACCGGCAAGTAGACTCTGCGACTGATCGGCGACCACATTAAAGCGGATGTCAAACGTCTGGAGGAACCAGATGACCACGGTGGCGGCAAAGATGATGGTAAAGGCCTTGGTAATAAAGTCCTTGGCCTTATCCCACGCCAGCATCACCGTCGTCTTGATGCTCGGCAGGCGGTAGTTGGGAAGCTCCATGATAAACGGCACCGGGTCGCCCTTAAATGCCGTGCGGTTGAGCACCAAAGCCGCGATGCAACCGACCGCAATGCCAATCAGATAGAGCGAGACCATGGCTGGGACCGTCGCCTGCGGGAAGAATGCTCCGCACAGCAAGCCGTAAACCGGCAACTTGGCCGAGCAGCTCATGAACGGCGTGAGCATGACCGTCATCTTGCGATCATGCTCGGATGGGAGTGTACGGGTCGACATGATAGCCGGCACGGTGCAGCCAAAACCGACGAGCATGGGCACAAAGCTGCGGCCCGACAGGCCAAAGCGACGCAGCACCTTATCCATGACAAAGGCCACGCGCGCCATGTAGCCGGAGTCTTCCAGAATGGAGAGAAACAAGAAGAGCACGACGATAATCGGCAGGAAGGTCAGCACGCTGCCCACGCCCGTAAGCACGCCGTCGACAGCCAGCGAGCGCACCACGTCATTGGTTCCAAACGCCTTGAGACCCGCATCGGCCGAGGCGATGATGACAGCGATGCCGTCCTCCATAAGTCCCTGCAACGCCGCACCGATCACGCCAAACGTCAGCCAAAAGACGAGGCCCATGATCACCAGAAACGCCGGGATGGCCGTGTAGCGACCCGTCAGGATGCGGTCGATCTTAACGGAGCGCACGTGCTCGCGGCTCTCGTGCGGCTTCACCACGCAGCGCCCGCACACGTCGCCGATAAAGCTAAAGCGCATATCGGCCAGCGCGGACAGGCGGTCGGTGCCGGCCTCGCCCTCCATCTGGGTAATGATGTGCTCGATAGCGTCAAGTTCGTTGCGATCCAGGTGAAGTGCCTCGGTCACCAGCTCGTCGCCCTCAACCAGCTTGGTCGCCGCAAAACGCACCGGAATGCGGGCCGTCACGGCATGGTCCTCGATCAGGTTGGCAATGCCGTGGATGCAGCGATGCAGCGCACCGCCGTCCGGGCCATCGGGCGCGCAGAAGTCCAGGCGACCCGGGCGCTCGCGGAACCGCGCCACATGCAGAGCGTGATCCACCAGCTCGCCGATACCCTCGTTGCGGGCAGCGCTAATGGGGACAACAGGCACGCCCAACAGGCTCTCGAGCAGGTTGACGTCCACGGCGCCGCCGTTGGCCGTCACCTCGTCCATCATGTTGAGCGCGATGACCATGGGGCAGTCGAGCTCCATAAGCTGCAGCGTCAGGTAGAGGTTGCGCTCGATATTGGTGGCATCGATGATGTCGATGATGGCGTCGGGATGCTCGTCAAGGATGAATTGACGGCTGACAATCTCCTCGCCCGTGTACGGCGACAACGAATAAATACCGGGCAGGTCGGTAACGCTCGCCTCGGGGTGGTTACGGACAGTACCGTCCTTGCGGTCGACCGTCACGCCGGGAAAGTTACCAACATGTTGGTTGGAACCCGTCAGCTGGTTGAACAGCGTGGTCTTGCCGCAATTTTGGTTGCCGGCGAGGGCAAAGTGCAGCGGCGCGCCCTCGGGCACGGCCGTTTTTGCCGCGCGGGGCGAATACGTCCCCTCACCGAGCGCCGGGTGCTCCGTCGTGCCGATTGCGGCGTTAACGCGCGGGCTCGTATCGGTGTCGTGAATACCCACGAGCTCAATGCGAGCAGCATCGTCTTTGCGCAGCGTCAACTCGTAGCCACGCAGGCGAATCTCGAGCGGGTCGCCCATGGGGGCGTACTTCATCATGGTGACTTCGGTGCCCGGCGTTAAGCCCATGTCCAAAATATGCTGTCGGAGTGCCTGATCGTCCGATGCCACCGATGCGACAACGGCGTCCTTTCCAATCTCGAGTGTATCGAGCTTCACGTCCGTGTTCCTCCCCCGACGCCCACAGGGCGTTGCATTTATGTTCACCATTGCTAACCGTTTGCCATGGCTAACCAATTTTAACCATGCATGATAGCGCGAACATGCAGCGACGTTCAATCAACAGATTGTTGCAATGGGGATTCCGGGCCCCAGTTTTCCAGACGAGTCTGCTGCGGAAACTGCATCCCACTACTCAGGCGAATTCCGGTCCCCGATTTCCCGATGGGGCCTCTCGGGGAAACCGCGTCCCACTCTGAAGCTTCAAAACATGATGCGTTTTCCGGTTGAAGCATCTTGCGGAAAATGCATCCCGGAATCGTCGCTCAGACCGGGATGCGGTTTCCCGATCGACCCTCTGCGGGAAACTGTATCCCACCTTGAGGGGCAAAACTGGGACGCGGTTTCCGGCCCGGGCATCAAAACGAAGTTGCGGTGGAATAGTTCCTGCTTGGGGCTTTAACCAGCAAAAACAGGAACTATTTCACCGCAAGTTATGAGGGACGGGAGGGACTGGCCCTCTTACTCTTACAGATGGCGCTCCAGGAAGCGGAAGGCTAGGCGAATCCAAGGGCGAACCGCCACCTGCTTGTCCTCGTTGTCGACCGCGGTATTGGCATTGCCGAGCGAAAGGCCGTGACCGCCTTGGTCAAAGACGTGCATCTCGCAAGCGACGCCCTCCTCGGCCATGCGCTGAGCAAACGGATAGACCTGCGCGATCGGCGCTGTTTTGTCATCGGACACGCCCCACACAAAGGTCGGCGGCATCTGACGCGAAACGTGCGTGGTGGGACAGATGTCGGCCAGGTGTTCGTCGGTCGCCTCGCCGCCGGTCACCATCGACAGGTAGTCGTTGAGCAAATCGCGCCCCGTCTTGCCACCTGTCTTGGGCACGCGCAAGTCGATGCGCGGATCGCGCGTCTGCATGTCGCGGACATAGGCAAAGTCGAGCAATGGATAGCCCAGCACCACGGCATCGGGACGAATGTCGTCCGGACGCGCCCCGACAAGTGCCGCGAAGGGGCCGGTCTTCCACTGCGTTGCCAGCGAGGCGCAAATCATGCCGCCCGCCGAAAAGCCCACAACGCACACGCGCTTGGGATCGACATGCCACTCGTCGGCATTCGCACGAACCGTGGCGACCATCTTGGCAAGATCTGCCTGGGGGTGCGGAAAGCTCACGTCACCCGTGCCACTCGTGACATAGTTGAGAACAAAGGCCTGGTACCCGTGATCCAAAAAGGCAAACGCCACCGGGTCCTGCTCGTGCGGAGCGATGTGCGTAAACGCGCCTCCGCCGCAGATGATCACTGCCGGGCGACGACCATTGGGCTTGCCGGGCAGCGGTTCGGCCCCCATATAGGTAAACGTCGCCGGATATTCCTCGGTCGGCTCCTCGCCCCACAGCGCATGGCTCTCGACGATCATATATGCTCCCTTCGCGCGATTCGTGCGCACGTTATGTATCGCCTTCAAGCGTACCCCACTTGGACGCACGGCATCGAAACGTATCCGCAATAAGTTCCCTTCAACTGATATATCACATAATCCCAGCTCAGGGACGTCGTTGAGCAGCGTAAAATAGAGACGCTGACCGAGCCGGTAAACACACACGAAACGTTTCCGGCAAAACTACGCGTGCGCTACATGCGCACTTGATACGTTGGAGGCATCTATGGGTCTGCTCGATTCGCTCAAGTCCACGTTCAACTCGTCGGGCGAGGCGTCCGTACCGCCCGCAGCAAGCTTCGCCACCCGCGAAGGCGTCATCTACGCTCCCGTTAACGGTGTGCTCGTCAATCTAAACGAGATTCCCGACGAGACCATCGCCTCGGGTATGCTCGGCCAGGGCTACGGCATCGAGCCCATCACCGGCACCATCTATGCGCCCGCTAACGGCCGCATCGGCGCCACCACCGTCACCAACCACTCTATTGGCATGATCACCGAGGACGGCCTTCGCGTGTTCATCCATGTCGGCCTGGGCACCGTACAAATGAACGGCAAGGGTTTTGCCCGCTTTGTCGAGATGGGCGATGTGGTCAAGGCAGGCCAGCCGCTCATCAGTTTCGACCGCGATGCCATTAAGGCCGCTGGCCACGAGGACATCGTGACCGTCATCATCTCCGAGCTCGATCGTCTTAAGAGCATCGACCATGTCGGCGAGTCTGGAACGCTTATCGGCGGCAACCCGCTCGTCAAGCTGGGCGACCCGCTGCTGGTGGCTAAGACCAAGTAACGAGTCCTGCGCCGTACAGCCAATAGGCAACACGCCAAGCGCCCACGACCATCTGGCCGCGGGCGCTTTTCGTTTGAAAACCGTCCCGTCAATACCTTATCTGTATAGCCCAAATGAGCCGAGCTGCTAGAATATCGAACTGTATGGATAACTATCATTCAACCGTTATGGGAGGATACGTGAACCGCACCAAAATCGCGCAGCTCTATGCCGATTCCGAGTCGCTCGGCGGCCAGACCGTCACTGTCGCCGGCTGGGTCAAGTCCGTCCGCGACATGAAGAACTTTGGCTTCGTTACGCTCAACGACGGCAGCTGCTTCCGCGACCTGCAGGTCGTCATGAACCGCGAGACGCTCGGCAACTACGACGAGATCGCCCACCAAAACGTCTCGGCTGCACTCATTTGCACCGGCACCGTCAAGCTGACCCCCGATGCGCCCCAGCCTTTCGAGCTTTCTGCCACCTCCATCGAGGTAGAGGGCACGAGCGCCCCGGACTACCCGCTGCAGAAGAAGCGCGCAACCGTCGAGTTCCTGCGCACCCAGCAGCACCTGCGCCCGCGCACCAACCTGTTCCGTGCCGTGTTCCGCATCCGCTCTGTCGCGGCTGCCGCCATCCACCGCTTCTTCCAAGAGCAGGGCTTTGTCTACGTCAACACCCCCATCATCACCACGAGTGACTGCGAGGGCGCCGGCGAGATGTTCCGCGTGACCACGCTCGACCCCAAAAATCCGCCTCTCACCGAGTCCGGAGAGGTCGACTGGAGCCAGGACTTCTTTGGCAAGCATGCAAGCCTTACCGTGTCCGGCCAGCTCAATGCCGAGAACTTTGCCATGGCCTTTGGCGACGTGTACACCTTTGGCCCCACCTTCCGCGCCGAAAACTCCAACACCACGCGCCACGCCGCCGAGTTTTGGATGATCGAGCCCGAGATGGCCTTTGCCGACCTGAACGACTACATGGATAACGCCGAGGCCATGCTCAAGTACGTTCTTAAGGACGTTATGGCCACTTGCCCCGACGAGCTCAACATGCTCAACAAGTTTGTGGACAAGGGCCTGATCGAGCGCCTGAACCACGTGGCCAACTCCGACTTTGCCCGCGTCACCTACACCGAGGCCGTCGAGATCCTGGAGCAGGCCGTCGCCGCCGGTCACAAGTTTGACTATCCTGTCAGCTGGGGCATTGACCTGCAGACCGAGCACGAGCGCTTCCTGACCGAGGAGCACTTTAAGCGCCCGACCTTCGTGACCGACTACCCGGCCGAGATCAAGGCCTTCTACATGCGCATGAACGACGACGGCAAGACCGTCGCCGCCGCCGACTGCCTGGTTCCCGGTATCGGCGAGATTATCGGCGGCTCCCAGCGCGAGGAGCGCCTGGATCTGCTCGAGGCCCGCATCAAGGACCTTGGCATGGCCCCCGAGCAGTACAAGTACTATCTTGACCTGCGCCGCTATGGCTCCTGCAAACACGCCGGCTACGGCCTGGGCTTCGAGCGTTTGGTCATGTACCTGACGGGTGTGGGCAACATCCGCGACGTCCTTCCGCACCCCCGCACCGTGGGCAACGCCGATTTCTAATCGCCACAGCTCCGTCCCGCGCGTTACAGCGTGTCGCACCAGCGCCTCTCGGCAAGCCGAGGGGCGCTTTTTTCAACAGCATCCGTCAGGCTTTTGTCAAGTTTTTGGTCAGCTGAGCAGGGCTGTTGAAAACTCGATCCGCCGCTTGCCGACGACTACCGACCACCCAGAGCGCCCTGCGCCCCTAAGCAAACCCCGTGTCCTAGGCTCCGTAGCGTCATCACCCAAAATCGGAAAGGACGTGAACGCAATGGCCAAACCCGCTGTTGAGAACTACGAGGCCACGACCAGGGGTGCTGCTTCCATGGCAGCCTATCGCGCTGTGCGCATCCTGCAACTCTTAAGCGAGCATACCGGTGAGGACAAAGCGCTTCCTCCCGATGAGCTGATCGAGCGCCTCGCCCATCCCGACGACCCCGCTCGCATGCCCATCTCGGCAGCGCGACGCAGTATCCATACCGCGATTTCCGCCCTGCGACATGCCGGATACGAGATTGAGTACAAGCGTGGCGCGGGTTACCGACTTCTCACCCGACCGCTCTCCGACGAGGAAATCATTCGACTCCATGGCATGGTCATGCGCAACCGCTCCACACCCATCGCGACCAGGAAAAGCATAGCGCGCCATCTGGTCGCCATGGCAAGCGCCGACGTTCGCGGCTATCTCGATACGTCCGAGCCGGCACCAAGCGCAGAAGGTAAACCCGCCAAGGCCACACGACCGCCCGCCAAACGCATCGATACCTGCGAGCTCATCGAGCGGGCCATCGACCACGGAACCACGGTGAGCTTTGACATTTCAAGCGTCACGACACATGACAAGATCGAAGTGACGAGGATGACCGTTCGGCCTTTTGCCATCAAACAGCGAGACGGCGTCTCGTATCTGCTGGGAACGGTCGTCGACGGGCACGGCTCCGACGACACCCTACGCACCATCGAGGTCAGCCGCATGAGAAACGTTAGTACGCGCCTGCTCGACGGCAAGAAGCTCTTTGCCGCGCTGGACGAGGGGGAGCGGCCCGCGCCCGCCGCCTAAGTCTTGCCGTTGCCCGCCGAATCCCCCGCCGTCCATCCGGTTCAGTATTAAAAAACCCGACAGGTTGTTGAAAAAATGGGCATCGGCGCTACTATAGACCCACTTGCACTTTGTTTGAGTGCAGTGTTTCCAGCAATTTCTATACTGGGGGTAATGACATGAACGACATCACCATCAGCCGCAGGAGCCTTCTGGTCTCCGCCGGCCTGCTCGCACTGGCCCCGCTCGCCGGATGCGGCGGCAACTCTGGTTCCGGCTCTGCAGCCGCCGGTTCCGACTACACCATCGGCGTTTTGCAGCTCACTGAGCACTCCGCGCTCGACGCCGCCAACGACGGCTTTGTCAAGGCCATCAAGAAGAGCGGACTCAAGGTCAAGATCGACCAGAAGAACGCCCAGAACGACCAGTCCACGTGTAAGTCCATCGCCGACAAGTTTGTGGGCGACAACGTCAACTTGATCTACGCCATCGCCACGCCTGCCGCACAGGCTGCCGCCGGCGCCACGGCCGATATCCCCATCGTGGGCTGCGCCATCACCGACTACGCCGCCTCCGGCCTGGTCCAGGACAACGACAAGCCCGGCACCAACGTCACCGGCGCCTCCGACCTCACCCCGGTCGCCGAGCAGCTCGAGATGATGCAGAAGGTCCTGCCCGACGTTAAAAAGGTCGGACTGCTCTACTGCACCGCCGAGTCCAACTCCGACGTCCAGATCAAGGCCGCCAAGAAGGAACTCGACAAGCTGGGCCTGGAGTACACCGATTTCACCGTCTCGAGCTCCAACGAGATCCAGTCCGTCGTCGAGTCTGCCGTAGGCAAGGTCGACGCGCTCTACTCCCCCACTGACAACACCATCGCCGCGGGCGCTTCGCAGGTCGGTCAGATCTGCAAGGAGAACAAGCTTCCCTTTGTGACCGGCGAGGAGGGCATGTGCATGGCCGGCGGCCTGTTCACCCTTTCCATCAACTATGAGGACCTGGGCTACGCCGCGGGCGAGATGGCCGTTAAGATTCTGAAGGGCGAGGCCAAGCCCGAGGATATGCCGATTAAGCACCTCTCGAGCAAGGATCTGGTCGTCGTCAAGAACGACGAGATGGCCGAGGCCCTGGGCATCGACCTTTCCGCTCTAGACGAGTAGCGCCATGCGCGGTAACGCAGCTAGGCACGCGCTTGCGCCATAGCTGTGTTATTCAATATCTGAGTCATTGGGGCGAACGCTAAAGACCGGCGTTCGCCCTGCTTGTTTTTGGTAAAACAAAATGTCCGTCCGCTGCTCTTTTATGCATTGGTACCGCTATTATGGAAAATCACGTGTCCACCCTATCCTAGGAGGTATGAAGCATGCTCATTGCATTGCAGGGCGCCGTTTCGCAGGGTGTCCTCTGGGGCATTATGGTGCTTGGCGTGTTTATCACGTTCCGCCTGCTCGACATCCCCGATATGACCTGCGACGGCAGCTTTGCCCTCGGCGGCTGCGTCTGCGCCGTGCTCATCGTCAACAACAATGCCGACCCGTTGCTCGCCGTTTTGGCCGGCATGTGCGCCGGCGCCATTGCGGGCGCGGTCACGGGCATTCTGACCACCGTCTTTGAGATTCCCGCGATCCTCGCCGGAATCCTCACCCAGATCAGCCTGTGGTCCATCAACCTGCGCATCATGGGCAAATCCAACACGCCCATCCTTGCCAAGGGCACCGTGTTCTCGGCCGTCAGCAATATGACGGGCCTGCCGCAGTCCACCGTTGCCATCATCCTGGGCATCTTGCTCGCCGTGGCCATCGTTGCCATCCTGTATTGGTTCTTTGGCACCGAGATCGGCTCGGCGCTGCGCGCCACCGGCAACAACGAGTACATGATCCGTGCCCTGGGCGTCAACACCAACTCCACTAAGATGATCGCCCTCGTGCTCTCCAACGCCCTCATTGGCCTTTCGGGCGCGCTCATCTGCCAGAGCCAGAAGTACGCCGACATTGGCATGGGCACCGGCGCCATCGTTATCGGTCTCGCCGCCATTGTTATCGGCGAGGTGCTCGGCCGCCTGCTGCCCGGCGGTCTCACGCAGTTTAGCGTCCGTCTTGCCTCCGCCGTCTTTGGCTCCGTGGTGTACTTCCTCATCCGCGCCATCGTGCTGCAGCTGGGCATGGACGCCAACGACATGAAGCTGCTCTCCGCCGTGATTGTCGCCGTGGCCCTATGCGTGCCCGTAGTTTGGGAGCGCTATAAGCTCCGCAGCTCCTACACGAAGGGGGATGAGGCAGATGCTTAAGCTCTCGCACGTCAAGAAGACCTTTAACAAGGGCACCGTCACCGAAAAGCGCGCTCTTACCGGCGTCGACCTTACCCTCAACGACGGTGACTTTGTAACCGTGATTGGCGGCAACGGCGCCGGCAAGTCCACGCTGCTCAACATGATCGCCGGCGTGTATCCGCTTGATTCGGGCGTTATCGAGCTCGACGGCACCGACATCTCGCGTCTGAGCGAGTCGCAGCGTGCCAAGTACCTGGGCCGCGTGTTCCAGGACCCCATGCGCGGCACCGCAGCCGACATGCAAATTGCCGAGAACCTGGCACTCGCCAAGCGTCGCGGCCAGCGTCGCGGCCTTTCGTGGGGCGTCACCAAGGCCGAGAAGGACGAGTACGTCAAGCTGCTCAAACGCCTGGACCTTGGTCTGGACACGCGCCTCAACGCCAAGGTCGGCCTGCTCTCGGGCGGCCAGCGCCAGGCACTCACCCTGCTCATGGCCACGCTCACCAAGCCGCGCCTGCTGCTGCTCGACGAGCATACCGCGGCACTCGACCCCAAGACGGCCTCTAAGGTGCTCAATCTGACCGAGGAGATCGTCGACGAGAACCACCTGACCACGCTCATGGTCACGCATAACATGAACGACGCCATCCGTCTGGGCAATCGCCTGATCATGATGCACGAGGGCCACGTAATCTACGACGTGGCGGGCGATGAGAAGAAATCGCTCACCGTGGCCGACTTGCTTCAGAAGTTCGAGGAGGTCTCGGGCGGCGAGCTCGCCAACGACCGCATGCTGCTGAGCTAAACCTACCAAAAAGGGACAGGTTTATTTTGGCCGGTTTTATCTGCGCAGACGTCAAAACCGCCGCAAAGGGACAGACACCTTTGCGGCGGTTTTCGCATATTATGTCGATAATCCAGCGTCAGCAGGGACCACTGGTTAAGAACTAAGGAAACTGCCATGAGAGGATCTCTTCCTCGTCTTGCTTGACCGCCGCGCTCCTTGCCGGCGTACTCGCCGGCGTCCCAGCTTACGCCACCGCGGACACCCCATCTCAAGTTATCGGCCCGTCCGTTGTGATCGGACGGGCTTTTTGGTGGGTATCATGGTTGAACGATCATGAGGAGGTTTTCCCTACATGGAATTGTTTGAGCCGATTCTTCATTTCTTTGAGCAGAGGTGGGTCCACAACATCATCTGGGCTGGTATTTTGGCGATAGGCACCGCCGTTGCCGCCAAAGTCGTTTCCAAGACGCTGCGTCACCTGCTCAACCGCGACGATAACCCGCTTCCCGCATCGAGTATCTTCATCAACATCGCGCGCGCCGTCATCTGGATGATTGGCGGCAGCTTTATCCTCGACAACTGCTTTGGCATTAACGCAAACGCGCTCGTCGCCGCTCTTGGCGTCGGCGGCATTGCCATCTCGCTCGGCTTTCAGGACACGCTGTCGAACCTTATCGGCGGCATGCAGGTGACCTTTATGGGCATCATCAAGCCCGGCGACAATATCGAGGTCGGCGGCGTGTCGGGCGTGGTACAGGACATCACCTGGCGCCACACGACCATCGAGGATGCCTACGGGCAGACCATCATTGTGCCCAACTCCAACATCTCCAAGGACACGCTCGTGCATCTGATGCCCTTTGGGCGCGTGGCCGTGCCCGTTGCCGTAAAGGACACGTCTAAATGGGCTTCCCTTGACGCGCTGGCAGACGAGCTGACCAGCGCCACCAAGGCCGCCGTGCTTCCCATCTCGGGCTTTGACCAGGAGCCCTACGTGCTCTTTAGCGAAATCGGCGACTTTGGCATCAAGGGCAAGATCATCTTTATCGTCAGTGACGACAGCACCACACTCACCGCTGCCGACGCCTGCATCCGCGCTATCGCTCCCATCATCGCCTAAAGCACCACAAAGGGGGCAGTGAACTGCCTCCCATTTCTTGGACATCGGGAAATGGGAGGTTTTCATTCGTGGTACCATAGTCCATACAGTTGTTTAAACGACTAAGGGAGCAAACTATGGAAGAGGCCTACCGTCAAGCACGCAAGCGCGGCGAGCAAGGACGTCGACGCGCCATTAGCCAAAGCGAGCATCCATACCTTACGGACCTCGACAGTTTGGTTGCTCAGCTCCCCTTAGGTCAGCGAGAGAATGTCGGCCTGCGGGATATTCCGCTCGAAATGGTTGTCGGCACGGTTACCAAGGGCCGTCAGTCCGCCTTTTCATGCAACTTTATGCCCCTGCTGCCGTTTAGCACCGAGTTCGCCCGCAAGTGGTCCAACCTCTACGACATTCAGGTAACCGAGGGCTATCGCGACCCCATCATCGTCACCGAGTTCATGCATCGGTTCTATGTCCAGGAGGGCAACAAGCGCGTCAGCGTCCTCAAATTCCTGGACGCCCCGACGGTTTCGGCTAGGGTCACCCGTCTCTATCCCGGCAAATGGGATTCCGTCGAAAGCCGCCTGTACGGCGAGTTCTGCGCGTTTTGGCGCGTCTGCCCCCTATACGAGATCGAGTTCTCGCGCGAAGGAAGCTACGAAACGCTCGCCAAGATGCTCGGTCAGAACCTTATCGAAAAATGGCCCCAGAAAAAGGTCGACTACCTGCGCCACACCTTCCTACTCTTTAAGCGCGCCTACCTTCGCGCGGGCGGCGACCACCTGGACATTACGCCCGCCGACGCCATGCTCGTCTACCTCAATGTGTACAACCAGGACCGCCTGCTGGATACGCCGACGGATATCGTCGTAAACCGCCTGTGCAAGATCTGGCGCGAACTGGTCATCGCCGGGAAAAGTGACGAGGACAAGGTCGATCTTGTCGAAGCGCCGAACGTCGATGAGGAGGGGTTGCCCGCCAAGTCCACCTCCGGCATGCTCAACTTCTTTATGGGCAAGACCGTCTATTCGGCGGCCAACCCCCTGCGCATCGCCTTTATCCATGAATTCACCTGTGCGACGTCGAGCTGGGACAGCCTGCACGACCAAGGGCGTCAGTATCTCGATGAGCACTTTGGAGGTATCGTGCGCACCGAGGCGTTTGAGGACTGTCACGATCCGGACGTGTTCTACGCCGCCGTGGAAACGGCTGTCAAACATGGAGCAAACGTCATCTTCTCGACCTCGCACCGCCTGATGGAATACACGCTCAGGGCTGCCGTTGAATATCCCCGGGTTCGGTTCCTTAACTGCTCCATCGGCCTTCCCCACCAAAGCGTCCGTTCTTACTTTGGCAAGATGTACGAAGCCAAGTTTCTCCTGGGCGCCCTTGCCGCCAGCATGGCGGACAACCACCGCATCGGTTACCACGCGTCGGTCTTCGCCTCGGGTGCACTCAGCGAGATCAATGCCTTTGCGATTGGCGCCTCGCTGCTCGACCCCCGTGCGCAAATTATCCTGACCTGGGGCGATGTGCCCGCCGGAGGCCTTGCCGAGGCCATGTGCCGCGAAGGCGTGAGCGTCATGACCGGCGCCGACATGTCAAAGTCGCTCGAAGACCCCACGGCCTACGGACTCCACCGCCTGGTCGATGGCAAGGTCGTCGGCATTGCCATGCCGGTGTGGAACTGGGGCCGATACTACGAGCTTATCGTGCGAAGTCTGCTGCATGGCACCTGGGACGAGACCAGTGACGACAGCCAGGTCCGCGCCGTCAACTACTGGTATGGCATGAGCTCGGGCGTTATCGACATTCGCTACGCTCCGGGCCTGCCCTATCAGACGCGCAAGCTTGTTCAGCTCCTCCGCAATGGCATCGTCGAGGGCTCCATCAATCCATTTGGCGGCGAGCTCCATAGCCAAGACGGCGTGGTGCAGATTGAGGGCTTTCCCCCACTGCCGAGCACGCAGATTGTCGAGATGGACTGGCTGGCCGACAACGTGGTGGGTACCATTCCGCAGCCCGACGATGAGCCGAAGGTCCGCGCCCTATGAAAATCCTTGCCATAGCCGATACCGAAGAACGATGCCTATGGGAGTGCTTTCGCAAGGAACGCTTTGAGGGTATCGACTTGATTTTATCCGCTGGCGATCTGGACCCGGACTATCTTGAGTTTTTGGTCACGGTCATCAACAGACCGCTCATCTACGTGCGTGGCAATCACGATGACCGCTACGCGCGTCATGCACCGGGCGGCTGCATCTGTGTCGAAGACACCGTGTACGTGTATCGCGGCGTCCGCATTGCGGGGCTTGGCGGCTCCATGCGCTATCGAGATGGCGCTAACATGTACACCGAGCGCGAGATGGCCAAGCGCATGCGTAAGCTGTCCCGCAAAGTGAGGATGGTCGGCGGCTGCGACATCTTGCTCACCCATGCGCCCGCCGCCGGCGTGGGCGATCTGGACGATCTGCCGCATCGGGGATTCGAATGCTTTAACACAGCGCTCGAGACATGGAATCCCGACTACATGGTGCACGGGCATGTGCACCAATGCTATGTTCGCGACTTTCAACGCGAACACCAGCACGCATGCGGGACGACGATTATCAACGCCTGCGGCTATACGCAGTTTGAGCTGGACGAGGCGCGCTACCCCATCCGTGGATGGCAGGCAGCCTGGCTCAATTCGCAAACCATGCGCCGCGAGCTCAAGCGCCACGAGGCAATCGAGTGCTCAACCGCCAGAACCCCCTGGTAACCACCACAAAGGGGACAAGCACCTTTGTGGTGGTTCCGGACATCTCGACGCTACAGCGCGGCGATGACCTTATCGCCCATCTGGGTCGTGCCGAGGATCTTATCGGCAGGGGTACTGGCATCGGCAATGTCGCGGGTACGCCAGCCTTCATCAAGCACACGCGCCACGGCATTTTCGATCCAAGCAGCCTGCTCACCCATGTCGAGCGCGTACGTGAGCAGCATTGCCGCCGACATGATCTGCGCGAGCGGGTTAGCGATACCGAGCCCCGCGATGTCGGGCGCGCTGCCGGCGCTCGGCTCAAACAGCGACACACCATCGCCCAGCGAAGCCGAGGCAAGCATGCCGAGCGATCCGGTAATCTGCGCCGCCTCGTCGGAGAGAATGTCGCCGAACATGTTCTCCGTAACTACGACGTCAAAGTCGGCCGGCCGGTTAATGAGCTGCATGGCGGCGTTGTCGACGAGCAGGTCCTCAAGCTCTACATCTGGATACTCCTCGTCATGCACGCGATGCACGACCTCACGCCACATGCGGCTCGTCTCCAATACATTGCGCTTATCCACGCTTGTCACCTTGCCGCGGCGCTTGCGAGCTGCCTCGAACGCCTGGCGGGCGATGCGCTCAACTTCGTACTCGCGGTACTCCATTACGTCAACCGCGCGCTGGCCAGCCACACCGTCGGTGCCCGCACCGCCCTCGTCATAAAAGCGCTCGTGCTTGCCAAAGTAAATGCCACCGGTAAGTTCGCGGACGAGTACCATGTCAACGCCCTTGATGACTTCGGGACGAAGCGTTGATGCGCTGGCAAGTGCGTCGTAGATCTTTACGGGGCGAAGGTTGGTATAGAGGCCGAGTTCTTTGCGGATACGCAGCAAGCCTTGCTCGGGGCGCGGGGCCGCCGGATCGGTCGAATCCCACTTTGGGCCACCGACGGATGCCAACAGCACGGCGTCCGACGCCTTTGCCGCCACAAGGGTTTCATCGGGCAGCGGATTGCCGCACGCATCGATCGCCGCGCCACCAATCAGGTGATCCTCAAAGGCAAACTCTACGCCGGCGCGCTTGCCCACGGCAGCCAGCACCTTCTTACCCTCGGCAATAACCTCGGGCCCAATGCCGTCACCAGGAAGACAGCAGATCTTATAGGTCTTCTTCACGTTGCAGCTCCAGCTTTCGCTACTCGGCCCGTTTGCAAACGGATTATCCAGCTTGACCGTCATAATCGCTTACGCCTCCTGACCCTTTGCCGCGACAATCTTGGCACGCGTGCGCGCAACCAAACCGCCGGCCTCGATAATCTCGGCAATAAATGGCGGGAACGGCTCAGCTGTAAAAGTCTCGCCAGTACGCTCGTTGGTGATGACACCCGCATCGGTATCGACCTTCACGGTATCGCCGGCACAAATCGCATCGACAACTTCGGGGCACTCCATAATGGGCAGGCCCACGTTAATGGCATTGCGATAGAAGATGCGTGCGAAGCTCTTGGCAATAACACACGACACCCCTGCAGCCTTAATGGCAACCGGGGCATGCTCACGCGAAGAACCGCAACCAAAGTTCTCCTCAGCCACAATGATGTCACCGGGCCTCACGGCAGAGGCAAACGCGGGATCAATATCCTCCATAGCATGCGCCGCCAAGTGCGCATGGTCGGACGAGTTCAGATACCGAGCAGGAATAATCACATCAGTATCAACGTCACGACCATATCGAAAAACCGAACCTTCAAAGTTCATATCATTCTCCGTTCAAACATGGAATGCGGGGGATTTGATATTTACTTACTTACTCGGACAGTCCTGCTCGCACGGAGAGCACATTAAGTGCTCTCCGGCTCGTGCGGAACTCGACGCAAGCAAATATCAAATCCCTCGTTCGCGTTTCGGCTACAAAAAAGCTAATGGAAAGTTAGCGTTCGCCTTCAGCGAACAAAAAAGTGCCAGGACTGTCCGCAGTAGCGAGCAAAGGTCGAAGGACCCCGTAGCCCCTACAGGTCAGACGGCGCACAGATATGCCCCGCCACGGCAGAAGCAGCCGCCACGGCCGGCGAGGCCAGATAGACCTCGGATGTGGGGTCGCCCATACGGCCGACAAAGTTGCGGTTGGTCGTAGAAACGCAACGCTCCCCCGCCGCCAAGATGCCCATGTAGCCACCCAGGCACGGACCGCACGTGGGCGTGGAGAACACACAGTTGGCATCTAGGAAAATGTCGGTCAACCCCTCCTTCATGCACTGGCGGAAGACCGCCTGTGTCGCCGGAATCACGATGCAACGCACCCCGTCGGCAACCTTATGGCCGCGCATGACTTCGGCCGCAGCACGCATATCCTCGATACGTCCGTTGGTGCACGAGCCGATTACCGCCTGGTCGATCATGATGTGACGGCTCTCGCTCACCGGATGGGTGTTGCTGGGCAGATGCGGCCACGATACACACGGCTTAATGTCGGCCGCGTCAATGGCAATAACCTGGGCATACTCGGCGTCTGGATCGGCGTGATACTCAACGTAATCACGCTCGCAGCGTCCCTTGAACCAGGCGCGGGCAACATCATCGACCTCGATAATGCCCGCCTTGCCGCCCGCTTCGATCGCCATGTTCGAAATTGTCATGCGACCTTCCATCGACAGGCCCTCGATGGTGCTGCCGGCAAACTCCATGGCCTGGTACAGGGCACCGTCCACGCCGATCATGCCGATAATGTGCAGGATGATGTCCTTGGCGGTGGCACCGTCCTCAAGCTCGCCGTTAATCTCAAAGCGAATCGTCGGCGGAACCTTAAACCATGCGCGCCCCGTGGCAATGCCCACGCCGGCGTCTGTTGAGCCCACGCCGGTCGAAAACGCACCCAAGGCGCCATACGTGCAGGTATGCGAGTCGGCACCGATAATCAGATCGCCCGGGACCACCACGCCGCGCTCGGGCAGCAGGGCATGCTCAATGCCCGCGCAGCCTTGCTCGTAATAGTGCGTCACATGCTGCTCGTGCGCAAAATCTCGCATCTTCTTGGTCTGCTCGGCGCTCTTGATGTCCTTGTTGGGCGCATAGTGATCGGGCACCAGGCAAACGCGGTCGCGATCGAACACCTCGGTGGCACCCAGCTCGCGAAAGACATCGATCGCGATAGGTGCGGTAATATCGTTGGCGAGCACGATGTCCAGGTCGCATTCGACCAGCTGGCCCGGCTTTACCTCATCGAGCCCGGCGTGTGCCGCCAAAATCTTCTCTGCTACGGTCATGGGACGTGCCATGTGATTCCCCTCTCAAGCGGGCTTTGCCCTGCCGAATATCGTTACTTGCCCGCCTTGGAACGGTTAGTCTGAATCATGCGGTTAATAGCGTTGATGTAAGCCTTGGCCGAGCTCACGATAATGTCGGTATCCGCGCCGCGGCCGGTGTAGATCTTGCCGTCCTCGGCGGTGATGCGCACCGTCACCTCACCGATGGCGTCGATACCACGCGTAATGGCCTTAACGTTGAACTCCGTCAGCTCGCCATGGGCAGAGATGGCCTTGTCGACCGCCTTGTAGGCTGCATCAACCGGACCAGTACCCGTCGAGCAAACTACCCGTGTCGCGCCATCCTCGTCCGTGATGGTTGCCGTGGCCGTAGGAATGAGCGGATCGCCGCAGGAAACCTGGAGCGCGTCGAGGGTGTAGATCGCCTTGACCTCGCGCTGGCGCTCCTGAATCATCGACTCCAGATCCTCGTCAAAGACCTCCTTCTTTTGATCTGCAATCTCCAAGAATCGCTGGTAGATCGACTCAAATTCCTCATCGCCAAACGTATAACCCAGCTCGGCGAGACGATGGCGCAGCGCCGCATGGCCCGAACGTGCCGAAAGGATAATCTCGGATCCCGCTGCACCCACGTCCTTGGGATCGATAATCTCGTAGGTGTCACGCGCCTTGAGCACGCCATCCTGGTGAATGCCCGAGCTGTGGGCAAACGCATTAGCGCCCACAATGGACTTGTTGGGCTGCACGTTAATACCAGTAATTGAACTGACGAGCTTGGATGCGCGCGTGAGCTCGGTCGTCACGATATCGGTATGTGCATCCAGATCCTGCTCGTGCATCCTCATGGCCATGACGACCTCCTCGAGCGCCGTGTTGCCCGCGCGCTCGCCCAAGCCGTTGACGGTGCACTCGATCTGCGTCGCGCCATTGCGGACCGCCTCGAGTGCAAGGGCTGTGGCCATGCCCAGATCGTTATGCGTGTGGACCGAAATCGTAACGTCCTCGATTCCGGCCACGCGCTCGCGCAGATCGCGAATACGAGCACCAAACTCCCAGGGCATGTTATAGCCCGTGGTGTCCGGAATATTCACGACCGTAGCGCCGGCCTTAATCGCTGCCTCGATAATGCGGACCAGGAACTCCTGATCGGAGCGGCCCGCATCCTCGGCATAAAACTCGACATCGTCGACAAACTTACGAGCGTGCTTTACGGCGTGAATAGCGCGCTCGATAGCCTCATCCTCGGTCATATGGAGCTTGTCACGCAGATGGCTGGGACTCACACCCAGACCGGTGTGGATACGGGGCCTCTGAGCCGTCTTGAGGGCGTCTGCAGCTACTTCGATATCCTTATCGACCGCACGGGTGAGACCGCATACCGTGCACCGGTCACCCGCGATCTTGCCAATCTCCTGTACGGAACGATAATCACCGGGGCTCGAAATAGGAAATCCAGCCTCGATCACGTCGACATTCATACGTACCAGCTGGCGTGCAATAACGAGCTTTTCCTCGGTATTCATGCTGGCGCCGGGAGACTGCTCCCCGTCACGAAGCGTTGTGTCAAAGATTGCGATTTTGCGGCTCATGATTTCCTCCTGACAGGCTAAAGATACAGTTGGCTTTCAGGAGAGATGGAGTGCCTCAAGATAGAATAATACCCGTGTCGCTCATCACGCCCAAAAGCGGCGGAAGATAGCGCACCCGGGTACAACTAATCGTTATAGCGAAATTACAACCCTAGCGCGCTATCCAATCTAGTAGCGCTAGGCCTAGGAGCTGCTGTTTGTTATAGAACATGTCTGGCTCCTTTCAGCCTCGGGTATTCACTACATTAGGCTAAAGTGTAACACAGGCAAAACGACGCGCAACGGAGTTTTTGAACCAAAACCACCACAAAGGCGCCTATCTCCTTCGTGTTGGTTTTGGCCCGAAACAGCAAGGAACCCGGTCCTGCACGAGACAGAACCGGGTTCCTTTAGCAATGCTTGCTTTGCTCAGGCAGTAACTAAAAGTTACTCAGCCAGGAAGTCACGCTGGACAGCGGGATCGACCTTGACGCCAGGGCCCATGGTGGAAGACACAGAGATGGACTTGACGTACTTGCCCTTAGCAGAAGAGGGCTTGACGCGCAGGATCTCGGTGTACAGGGCAGCGTAGTTCTCAACGAGCTGCTGCTCAGAGAAGGACTTCTTGCCCAGGGGCACGTGGCAGATGCCATAACGGTCGGCGCGATACTCAACGCGGCCGGCCTTGAGCTCGGAGACCATCTTGGCGACGTCCATGGTCACGGTGCCGAGCTTGGGGTTCGGCATGAGGCCACGGGGACCAAGGATCTTACCGATGCGGCCAACCTTGGCCATCATGTTCGGCGTAGCGATAGCGGCGTCGAAGTTGATCTCGCCCTTCTGGATCTGGGCGACGAGCTCGTCGGAACCGATGATGTCGGCGCCGGCAGCCTCGGCCTCACGGGCCTTCTCGCCCTCGGCGAAGACGGCAACACGAACGGTCTTGCCGGTGCCGTGGGGCAGGGAGATGGAACCACGGATGTTCTGGTCAGCCTTACGAGTATCGATGCCCAGACGGAAGTGGGCCTCGACGGTCTCGTCGAACTTGGCGGTGTCGAGCTCCTTGATGAGCTTGGCAGCCTGAAGGGGGGTGTAGAGCGTGGCGCGGTCGACCTTCTCGGCAGCGGCGTTATAGCTCTTACCATGCTTAGCCATGTGCATTACCTCCTGTGGTTAAACGGGCGTGAGCCCTCCCACATCGTATCGTGTGCCCTATTGCACACATTTAACGTGCGCCCTGGTCGGAGCACCCGTCGTTACCTAGAAAAACGCTACTCAGCGATGGTGACGCCCATGGAACGGGCGGTACCGGCGATGATCTTCTTGGCGGCGTCAATGTCGTTGGCATTGAGGTCCGGCATCTTGATCTCGGCGATCTTGGTGAGCTGCTCCTGAGAGAGCTGGCCAACCTTGTCAGCCTGGGGCTTAGCGGAACCAGACTTGAGGTTCAGCTCCTTCTTGATGAGGTGAGCCGCCGGCGGAGTCTTGGTGATGAAGGAGAAGGACTTATCCTCGTAGACAGAGATCTCAACGGGGATAATATCGCCCTTCTTGTCCTGCGTCTCGGCGTTAAAGGCCTGGCAGAACTGCATGATGTTCACGCCAGCAGCGCCCAGGGCGGGGCCGACGGGAGGAGCGGGGTTAGCGGCACCAGCAGGAATCTGGAGCTTAATGACGTTGGCAACCTTCTTCTCAGCCATGGTCATTCCTTTCGAATCACGAGTGTGAAGTACTTGCTATATCGTAAGCACGCACGTGTTAGAAGCACTCCTGAGATGAGCAGTCACAGAAGAAGCACGCTCGCGCGAACGGACGAAAACTTAAGCGATGACAGCGACCTGGTTAAAGTCAAGCTCGACCGGCGTCTCGCGGCCAAAGATCATCAGCGTGACCTTGAGCTTGCCTGCCTCGGCGTTAACCTCGGAGACCTTGCCATCAAAGTCGGTAAGCGGACCATCGGTGACGCGGACGGACGTACCAACCTCAATATCAACCGACGTACGCTTGGGCGAATCGCCCTTACCGGGACGACGAGTCATCTTATTGTACTCGTCGCGGGAAAGCGGAGCGGGCTTGCCGTTGCCGCCCAGGAAACCGGTGACGCCGGGCGTGTTGCGAACACACGTCCATGCATCGTCATCCATCTCCATGCGAACCAGGACATAACCCGGGAAGATCTTAGAATCCTTGGTCTCACGCTTGCCACCCTCTTTGATCTCGGTGACGCGCTCCATAGGAATCTCAATATCAAAGATACGATCCTGCATGCCCATGGTCTCGATGCGATGCTCGAGATCGGACTTAACGCGGTTCTCGTATCCAGAGTAAGTGTGGACGACGTACCAACGCTTAGACATGGTTTAGCCCCTCAATCCAGAGAACAGAGCAAGAGCCTCGCCAAAGCCAGCATCGAGCAGAGCGATGACGACGCCGACGACGATCAGAGAAGCGCAAACGACGACCGAGTAGTTCACGAGCTCCTTCTTATCGGGCCACGTGACACGCTTCATCTCGGACTTCACCGAAGCAAAATACTTCTTGGTGCGGGCGAAGAAACCGGGCTTCTCGTTCTTCTTGGACTTCGCAGCCTTCTCGCTCTTCTTGGCAACGGCCTTCTTGGCCTCAACCTTGGAGTTGGCGACAGCTTTGTTGGCAGGCGCCTGCTGCTGTGCCTTCTTCTTGTTCTTCTTGTTGGCCATTTGGGTTACCTCCGCGCAATGCGCTTATACATGAGTAAACCGTAAGCCCCCAAACGGGAGCTTACGGAATAATGACTGGCACGCCAGGAAGGACTCGAACCCTCAACACTCGGTTTTGGAGACCGATGCTCTACCAATTGAACTACTGGCGTATGTGACTAGAGACTAGCGAGTCTCTTTGTGCAGCGTGTGGTGACGGCACCAGGGGCAATACTTCTTGATCTCCATACGATCAGGCATGTTCGCCTTGTTCTTAGTGGTCGTATAGTTGCGGCGCTTGCACTCAGTGCACGCAAGAGTAACTAGAGTACGCATGTATCCTGAACCTTTCATATCCGCCCCGTACGGGCACGAGTTGGTACTTTATCAGCTCTACGTAAGTGCTGTCAATGAAAACCTCGCATCAATTGGTTCTCGGTAGATCCATTCATATTTGGAACACATCAATGGAGCCAACGAGATCTAATCGATCCCTCCCGCTCAACTTAAGAACGAGCTAAGCGTAATCATCAGGCAAAAAGACCCACGTAGAAAAGAACCCGGCACCCATATAAGTGCCGGGTTCTCTAAGTCAGCTGTATCAGAGAGCTAATTTACTCAATGATCGTGGAGACGATGCCCGAACCGACGGTGTGGCCACCCTCGCGGATAGCGAAGCGCAGGCCCTCCTCCATAGCGATCGGGTGAATGAGGTCGCCCTCGATGGTGATGTGGTCACCAGGCATAGCCATCTCGGTGCCCTCGGGGAGCTTGACCGTACCAGTAACGTCGGTGGTACGGAAGTAGAACTGAGGACGATAACCATCGAAGAACGGGGTGTGACGGCCGCCCTCCTCCTTGGTCAGAACGTAGATCTCACCGGTGAACTTGGTGTGCGGGGTAACCGAACCGGGCTTGCAGAGAACCTGGCCGCGCTCGATGTCCTCGCGCTTGATGCCGCGGAGCAGCAGACCGACGTTGTCGCCAGCCTCGCAGAAGTCCATGGACTTACGGAACATCTCGATACCGGTAACGACGGTGTTCTGGGTATCCTTGATGCCGACGATCTCGACGGGCTCGTTGAGCTTGAGCTCACCGCGCTCGACACGGCCGGTAGCAACGGTACCACGGCCGGAGATGGTCATAACGTCCTCAACGGCCATCAGGAACGGGAGGTCGTTGTCACGAGCAGGCGTCGGGATGTACTCGTCGACGGCCTTCATAAGCTCGCGAATGGCGTCCATCCACTTGGCGTCGCCCTCGAGAGCGCCCAGAGCGGAACCACGGATGACGGGGATGTCGTCGCCGGGGAATTCGTACTCGGAAAGGAGCTCACGGGTCTCCATCTCGACGAGGTCGATGAGCTCGTCATCGTCGACCATGTCGCACTTGTTCAGGAAGACGACGATGTAGGGAACGCCGACCTGACGGGCGAGCAGGATGTGCTCGCGGGTCTGAGCCATGGGGCCGTCGGTAGCGGCGATGACCAGGATAGCGCCGTCCATCTGAGCAGCACCGGAGATCATGTTCTTGACGTAGTCAGCGTGGCCCGGGCAGTCAACGTGAGCGTAGTGGCGGGCAGCAGTCTCGTACTCGACGTGGGAGACGGAGATCGTAATGCCGCGCTCGCGCTCCTCGGGAGCCTTGTCGATGTTCTCGAACGCAGTGAAGTCAGCCTTGCAGCCCTCGGTCTCGGAGAGAACCTTGGTGATGGCAGCGGTCAGCGTGGTCTTGCCGTGGTCGACGTGACCAATGGTGCCGATGTTAACATGCGGCTTAGTGCGCTCAAACTTCTCTTTGGCCATAAAGCCCTCCTCTAAACAGGTCGTCCCCGGACGGGACTTTGCCTTTATACCATAGTGGCCTCTCAACATACTATTGAGAAGCCACCGTGTTACCTATGGTAGCGGTGACTGGATTCGAACCAGTGACGCCACGGGTATGAACCGTGTGCTCTAACCAACTGAGCTACACCGCCGGATGGAGCCTGCAACCAGACTTGAACTGGTGACCTCTTCGTTACCAACGAAGTGCTCTACCGACTGAGCTATACAGGCACTTGACGGGTGGGAGCTATAGGATTCGAACCTATGTAGGCAGAGCCAACGGGTTTACAGCCCGTCCCCATTAACCACTCGGGCAAACTCCCAATCGTTCAAGTATCCGCAGGTTCTTTGGTCTTTTGGGCCTCCGCCCCCGCGAACAAAAAAGATAATACGATGCAACCTTGGGGGCTGTCAACGAAAACCTCTAAATACACGGTACCGGGCGTATCTATATACCTTTGACCTGCGGTTTTGCTGAATTTAGATATGAAGGACGACGGATTTGGCTGCGCTGACGACATTTCCCAAGGGGACACTTTGGTGTGGTGGAGTACCCTTGCGGTATCGACTTTCGATAACGATCCTCGTGCGTCCGAATATCCTCGCTCAACCAGGATGACTGGGACCGGTCCGGCCTTTGTCTCGATCTGTAACATTTAGAGAGCATTTTCTCCCCTATCTGTTACAGATCGAGATGTTTCCCTGGCGGTCTCCCGTTTATCTAAATCTGTAACGGCAAGAACGGTTTTCCTTCCCTAGTTGTTACAGATTGAGACACTTCTCAGCTCGCCCCCAAACTGTCTAAATCTGTAACAGCTGGGAGCTGAATGCTCGTCCTCGTGTTACAGATCTAGATTGTCGACCAACCCCAATCAAGCCCTTAAGCCAGTACCTCAGATCCGTTGTAGAGCCTGCTGCCTTCAAACGATCGCAGCAGGAGTTCGCGACGTTCATCGAGGTCTTTCAGTTCGCAGGGGAACACGAACAGCATCACGTTTTGATGATACTTGTAATCGGCATAGACATCCGGATCGCCCAAGCGCGTGGGCGTGGAAACGATATCCTCCGACATGTGCTCGCTTGAGCCCACATAAATTCCCAGATAGTCACTGTAGTTCTTATCGTGATCGCCCTTTTGATACTTTGCGATAAGGTAGCAGCCAGGCATATCAAAGCCGTTAAACGCGGCATCGGCAGCCTTTTTCTGCTGGCAGACAAACTTGTGCAGGGGCATCACCGTCGACGCACTTTCGAAAATCGACTGCCTTGCGGCGTTGATCTTCTTGCGAGCCTCGGCGGCCTCTCTTGAGTCCTGCAACGCTTTCGCGGCGCCGCCCAGCGCGCCAACTGCCGCGCCAAAGCCATCGGCCGCGACACCGAGCCCCTTGCCAATGCCATCGGCAACGACACGTGCACCGTTAGCAGCACCATCCGCAGCACCCTTTACGGCACCACCGACGGCATCGGGATCGACGCCGAGCTTCTTTGCCTTCTCAATGACTTCAGAGGCCTTGGTCAGAACCTGTGCCGCAAGATCCATCGCATTTATTACGGTTTCCAGTTTTACAGACATCCTAGAATTCCTTTCGATATCTCGCATAACCAAAACAGCTCATGACTCATAAATAGCGTCAGGCGGTTGCCGCAGCCTCCCGCGGCTATGCGAAATGCATGCGGTACCCAAGTCAGCAGTTTAAATCGGGCTACGTAATGAGTCCCAACGGGTTGCCTATTAATCGGCGAGCGCAACGAGCGTTTCGAGAAACGCCAATGACTCGCACTCGCCCCCATTATTCGAAGCCAGATGATGTGTTCTACCGATAGCCCGTCACGGGCGTATACGGTGCTCACGCCATTGTCGAGCACCATCACGACAGGTGCCAGGTCATTCGGCTGATGCCTCAGCCGACGCAAGGCCGTGTAACACGGTATCAGCCACGGGTTGTTGCTCAACAAATACGCTGCTGGCTGTGGCATACTTTAATTTACTAATGTATCGAGAAAGAGAGTGTCATGGTCCCTTCGGGTAACGGCTGCAGCCAGATCATCATCATTGCTTTGGGCATTTGCCTTGGCCTGACTATGTTTGCGGTCTGTGGCTAAACGATTCAGATCTGCGCTTATTTCCAGCGCAAATCTTCTGCCGCTGCTTGCCGGCATCGTGTATCTCGTTAACAGATACATTGCGAGCTTCGACTTTTTCCTCCCCTACGACTTCGCCCATTATCAGCTCGGAGATCTGTGCGGAGGAATCATTTTTCCCGCCTACGTAAACGTCCTCTGCGAAACGGTGAGCGGGAAAACGCCGATATGCAACTTTGCAAGTAGCTTGGCATTATCGGTGGGATGCTCAATCTGCTGGGAAGTACTTGCGCCCATGGTGCTCGAGTTTAGTACCCCAGATCCGCTTGATGCCTGCATGTACGTTATCGGAGGCATCTTGTACCTGAAAGCTTTTAAACTGACGGCGGACAGTCGAATCTAGCTGCCCACAAGAAACGGACCCTGTCCCACTAGGGAACAGAGCCCGAAACTCTCATGGAGCCAGTGACAGGAATCGAACCCGCAACCCACTGATTACAAATCAGTTGCGCTACCGTTGCGCCACACTGGCACACTTGGCGCTTTCGCGCGAAGCTAATTAAGAATAAAGGAATTGCGGACAAGGCGCAACAGGCCCTTTGACCGACCACATCTCAAAACTATTCGTCAGAACGAATAGTTTTATCTGTTCGCCAGAACCAAAAACTATTCGTTCTGGCGATGCCAAGCCGCAACCCATTGATTACAAACCAGTTGGTTGATCAATCGAGAAAGCAGCTCCCCATAGAAGGTTTACCTACCTCCCGCGCAGGGCCTTGAGCTTGGCCAGGGCATCGGGGCTCAGGCGACTGCCCAGAGTCATCTTAATCTGCGGAGCCTCCTCGGCCTCGCGGACGTCGTTATCGATCTGTTTGATCTCGTCCACCAGCATGCGGCTCGAGATGCGCGTAACGCCCTTGCCCATGACGACGGCTTGAATTGTGCCGTCACTCGATACCACGGAGCACGCGCGGCCTTCCTCGCGCGCCTCGATGCAGAGCTTTTGTACCACGGTATCGGCCGAAACGCCCGTCGGCGAAAACTCGATGCGCACGCCGCGAGCCGGCAGGTTGGGGCGCTCGCTAGAGATATTGCCAGCGCCGTCAAACACAATCACGGCCTCGTAGCGGCCCTGGGCAAAGGCGGCGACGTCGTTGATAAGGGCGGTGCGCGCCATATCGTGAACGTCGCTGGAATACGGATCGTCGGAATGGTCGTACACGAGCTTTTCGTAGCGCGGCGTGCAGTGGATCACGTTGTAGCCGTCGACCACCAGCAGCTCGGGCTTATTGGAGTGCACCGTGGAGACCGGGTCGGCGATAGCCTGCGCAAACGCATTGCCGCCCACGCCATAGGTCGCGGCCGAGACAATCGGCTTGGCCGAGCCTTCGCCAAAGCGCTTGGCCTTAGACTTGGCGCGGTTCTTCTTGGACATGCGCTACTCCTCCCCCATGAGCTCGCCGGCGTTGCGACGTAGCCACTCAAAGCACAGCGCTGTCGTTGCCTGGGCAACGTTGAGGCTCTCGGTCATGCCACGCTGAGGAAGCTTGGTCAAAAAGTCGCATTTCTCGAGCACCAGGCGCGAGATGCCGTCGCCCTCGGAGCCCATGACAAGCGCCACGCGGCCCTCGAAGGGAGCATCCCAGCAACTGCCCTCGGCGTGCTCGGAGGCGCCGCCCACCCAAAAGCCAGCGGCCTTAAGATCGTCGAGCGCACGGGCGATATTGGGGACCTGCGCGATAGGCAGATGCATGACGGCGCCGGCGGAGGTCTTGTAGCTACCAACGGTCACGCCGGCAGCGCGCTTGTTGGCAATAATGACGCCCGCCGCGCCTACAACCTCGGCGGAGCGCACGATGGCGCCAAAGTTACCGTCGTCGGTCACGTGGTCGAGCACCACGACAAGTGCCGGACCCTCGCCTGCACGGTCGAGGATATCGGCGACATCCGCATAAGGGAAGTTGCCCACCTCGAGTGCAATGCCCTGGTGAGCGCCGTGGCTCGACAGCGCATCGAGCTGCGCGCGCGGCACGTACTTAATGCGGACACCCGCAGCGTTGAGGTCATCGACCAGACGAGACAAGGCGGCATCGCGCTCCCCGCCCTCGGCAATGAGTGCGCACTTGATGGGAAAACCGGTGCGTAGTGCCTCGGCGGCAGCGCGACGACCTTCGATAAACTCGCCCTTGGGAGCCTGGACAGCGTCGCGCTTGCGATCGCGCTGCGGACGCGCAGCTTGGGTGCGATCGCGCTGGCCCTTGGAAGCGGCAGCGCGGTCATTTCGGCGAATCGGACGCGAGCCAGAAGCGGCCTGCTTGCCGCCACGAGGCGCACGCTTGCGATTGTCGGCCATAGGACGGCCTCCTAAATACAACTATCAAACGAAACAAATAGACCGACCGCCCGAGGTGCGGCAGATTGCCTTGAAAGAAGAGGGCATAGACCTTGGGGCCATGCCCGACGATTGAAAGGCAAGGTGCCGTGGCTCGGGCGGTCGGGTGCTTGGGAAACCCGCAGGGGTTAGAGGGATTTGATACGGGTGCCGGCGGCGGTATCTTCAATCGTCAGGCCCAGGTCCTTGAGTTGATCGCGGATGGCGTCTGCCAAGTCCCAGTTCTTGGCGGCACGGGCCTCGGCGCGAGCCTCGAGAATCTTGGCAGCGGCCTCGTCCACGTCGTCACCAGTGTAGGCGACCAAGCCGGCGGCAACGCCCAAAAGGCCCAGCGGCAGCTCGACCTTGGGCTCGGGAAGCTCAACGCCAAACGTATCGAGCAGCTCGACCAGCGTATCGGCGGCAGCAAGAGCCGCGGCCTTGTCGGCAGCGTCGCCCGCCTGCTCCAGATACTGATTGCACTCGGTGACAAAACCAAAGACGGCACCCATGGCACCGGCGGTGTTAAAGTCGTCGTCCATGCACTCCTTAAAGGTGGCACGGGTCTCGGCAGCCTTGGCGGCAAACGCCTCGGCGGCAGCCGCATCGGCATCGGCCGTCGCATGGTTCGCGGCCCAGCGCAGGTTCTCGACCGTACCGGCGATACGCGTGAGCGAATTCTCGGCACCCTCCAGGCGCTCCCAGGAAAAGTCGAGCGGCGAGCGATAGCTCGTCTGCAGCATCAGCAGGCGCAGGGCGGCAGCGGAGTGCTGCTCGAGCACCTCGGCCAGCGTAAAGAAGTTACCAAGCGACTTGGACATCTTCTCGCCGTCGACCAGCAGCATGCCCGTGTGCATCCAGGTGTTGGAGAAGCCCTGGTGCCAGGCGCAGGCAGCCTGGGCGCACTCGTTCTCGTGATGCGGGAAGGCAAGGTCGGAACCACCGCCGTGAATGTCGATCGGGGTACCCAGGTAGCGGTGCACCATGGCGGCGCACTCGGTGTGCCAACCGGGACGGCCCTCGCCCCAGGGGCTCGGCCAGCTGGGCTCGCCGGGCTTGGCGGCCTTCCACAGCGCAAAGTCGAGCGGGTCGTTCTTGTCCTCGTTCTCCTCGATGCGCGCACCCACCATAAGGTCGTCGATGTTGCGGCCCGAGACCTGACCGTAGTTGGGATCGCTGCGCACGGCAAAGTACACGTCGCCGTTATCGGCGGCGTAAGCGTGGCCCTGCTCGATGAGCGCCTTGATCATGGCAATCATGGGGCCGATCTCCTTGGTGGCGCGAGGGCGCACATCGGGATCGAGCACGTTGGCAGCGCGCATGACGCCAATAAACTTATCCGAGAACTCCGTCGCGACCTCGGCGGCCGTACGGCCCTGCTCGTTGGCGCGCTTGATGATCTTGTCGTCGACATCGGTGAGGTTCTGGGCGAACGTGACCTCGTAGCCGCTCGCGATGAGCCAGCGTCGAATCACATCGAAGCTGATGAACGTGCGTGCGTTGCCGATGTGGATGTTGTCGTAAACCGTGGGGCCGCACACGTACATGCGGACCTTGCCGGGCTCGATGGGCTGGAACTCTTCCTTTTTATGGGTAGCGCTGTTGTAGATACGCATTCGTTACTCCTTAACGGTTTTCTGTAGCAGGCAGACGGCCCAGGCGCCAATTCCCTCGCCTTGACCTTCCCAACCGAGCTTTTCGGTCGTGGTGGCGGCGACGCCCACGTTTTCGACGTCAACGCCCAGGGCATGGGCCAAGTTGGCACGCATGGCATCGCGGTGCGGGGTGATCTTAGGCTGCTGGCAGGCAATGGTGCAGTCGGCATCGACAAACTCAAAGCCCAGCTCGCGCGCATAGTCCATTACGCGGGCAAGCAACACCATCGAGTCGGCACCCTCGTAGGCGGGGTCGGTGTCGGGGAACAGCTTGCCAATGTCTCCCCCGCGGCAGGCGCCCAGAATAGCGTCGGCCAGCGCGTGCGCGAGCACATCGGCATCCGAGTGGCCCAGCAGGCCGCGCTCGTAGGGAATGTCGACCCCGCCGATGATACATCGACGCCCCTCCACCAAACGGTGGACGTCGTAGCCGTGGCCAATGCGCAGGTTACTGAACATGGGGAAGGTCCTCTCTCTCGGCCATCCGCCCGAGCAAAATCGCGGTTACGGGACGCAAGTCCTCGGGCACCGTCACCTTAAGGTTGTCGCGCGGGCTCTGGACGCAGCGGACGCGCCCACCCATGCGCTCGACCAGTGACGAATCGTCCGTACCGATAAAGCCCTCGGCAATCGCCGCGGCATGGGCGCGTTTCATGGCGTCGACACTAAAGATCTGCGGCGTCTGCGCGGCCCAATAGAGTTCGCGTGGCGGCGTCTCGACGATGTTGTCCCCATCGACGATCTTGAGCGTGTCGATCGCGGGCTGGCCACACACGACACCGTCGAGCGAGCGGTCACTCACGAGCACGTCGATAGCGTGATCGATGACCTCGGTAGTAATGAGCGGACGAGCGCCGTCGTGAATGGCGACGTATTCAAAGCCTGCCGGCACCGCATGAACGCCGGCACGAGTGGAGTCCTGGCGAGTATCGCCGGCATCGGCGAAGCTGATGGGCGTGTTATACGAAAACGGGCTGATGGCCAGGCGGCGCATCTCGGCACGACGCTCGGCAGGGCAAACCACGACGATATGGCCGACCTTATCGCTACGGTCAAACGCGCGGATGGACCAGCTCATAAGCGGACGGCCCGCTACATTGACGAGCTGCTTGCCACCGGGATTACCAAAGCGCTGGCCGCTGCCACCGGCAACGACCACGGCGCATACGGGCGCCATTATGCGTTCCCCTGTTTGGTGCCCTTCATGCGGTACAGGGAGTCCGCAAGAATGGCAGGGTTGTTAACGCCAAAGTCGCCCAGGCGCTCCGGATCCTTGCTGATGTCGTCCATGAGCTCCTGCAGCGAGCCATACTCGTCGACGATCTTCTCGGCCACGCCGTCGCGCACGACGGACACGCGCGAAAGCGTGCGCAGGCCCAGCGGCGTCATGACGGAGTCCTCGTCCAGGTCGTCGTAACCCAGAACCGCCGCCACATGCTGCGGATCGGACAAGTCCTTGGGCGTCATACGGCTAAGCTCGGCACGGATCTTCTCGGCGTTTGCCTCGGAGGAATCGCTTGCGTAGTCGCGAATCATCAAGTCGTACTCGGTATCCATGCTGGAGCCGGCGAGCTGCTCGAGCTGCATCTGCACGAGCTTGCCCTGGTTGCCCAGCTTGACAATGCAATCCTTAAGCTCGGTCTTTGCCTGCTGCATGATCTCGAAACTCGAGAAAATGCCGGTGATGTCGGCGAGCGTGACGTAGTCGTCCAGCTCGAGGGCCGTCAGACGCAGCAGGGAGCGGTCGAGCGACTGACGGGTGGTCTGAAGCGTAGCGACGAGCTGGTTGACCGAGCTCATGATGGTGGTGACGGGCTGAATCTCATAGCTCTTGCCGTGCACATACACGTTGACGACGGCACGACGGGCCGAGACCGAGATCACGATGGCGTCGGTGAGCACCGACATGCGAGCGGCAGTACGGTGACGCATGCCCGTCTCGCTCGTGGCGAGCGAGGGATCGGGATTGAGGTGGAAATTGGCGCGCAGGATCTGGGTAAGGTCGCCGTCGATGACGATGGCGCCGTCCATCTTGGAAAGCTCGAACAGGCGGTTCGAGGTAAACGAAATGTTGAGCGGGAAGCCGTCGTTACCGGCAGCGAGCACGTTTTCGGTGTCGCCGACGCAGATAAGCGCGCCCAGGTGACCGGCGATGATCATGTCAAGGGCGGTGCGGATCGGCTGACCAGGTGCCGTCAGGCGGATGGCCTGTTCCATACGCTTTTGCAGCTCGTTCTTATCCAAGGCATCGCTCCCATCGTATACGCTCCATAAACGTCAATAAGTTTCTCACGGTTTGCCCCTGTGACGCCCGCAAATTCCGATGCTTACAGAATGAGCGAACACCGCTTAGGTAGCTCATTTGGGACGGGGCTCTTTTGGCTGCTCATGTGGTAGCATCGGGTCTCATATAAATGAGGGAGTGGTCGTGTAATCGGGTTCGCCCGCAGAGAGGGGGCCAGACTATGGGACTCGCAGAGCTCGTGTTGCTCGCCGTTGGCCTTTCGATGGACGCCTTTGCCGTTTCCATCTGCAAGGGTCTCGGCATGAAAAAGATCAACCTTAAAGTCGCCGTTGTGCTCGGCCTGTTCTTTGGCGGCTTTCAGGCCGGCATGCCCGTAATCGGTTGGGCACTCGGCGGCCAGTTCATGGGCATCATCGGTCCCATAGACCATTGGATCGCCTTTATCCTTTTGGCCTTTATCGGCGGCAAGATGCTGTGGGAAACCTTTACCGAAGACGAGGATGAGGACGAAGGCGACGGCAAGGATGCCGAAAAGATCGACCTGGGCGAGTACCTAATCCTTGCCATCGCCACCTCGATTGACGCGCTCGCCGTGGGCATCTCGTTTGCCGCGCTCTCGGTCGATATCGTGCCCTCTGTATCACTTATCGGCGTCACAACGTTTATCTTCTCCGTCGCCGGCGTAGCGATCGGCCACACCTTTGGCGCGCGCTACGAAAAACCCGCCACCATCGTGGGTGGCGTCGTACTCGTCCTCATCGGGCTTAAGATCCTACTTGAGCACCTTGGGATCCTCGCACTGTGACGAATAACGGCCGCCCGGCATTACGCCAGACGGCCGTTTTCATAGCCAGCCGTTTTAGAGCGGCTTAACCAAGGCGACCTTTACGCGGCGAGGCGCTTGAGGACGTCGATGAGCAGCTCGTAGAAGCGCTCGGCAGAAGCGAGCTCCATGCTCTCGTCCGGGGTGTGGACATCGGAGAGCGTCGGGCCCACGGCGATGGCGTCCAGGCCGTGCAGGGCCTCGGCAAACAGGCCGCACTCAAGGCCGGCGTGAATGGACTCGATGCGCAGCTCGGAGCCAAAGAGCTCGCGATAGCTCTCGACAAAGACGTCGCGGACCGGCGAATGCTCGGCATAGCTCCAGCCGGGATACTCGAACTCAAACTTGGCGTCGAAGCCCAAGACATCGGCCAGCGTCTGCAGGCGGTCCTTGAACTCGTTCTGCAGCGAGGTGATCGAGGAGCGCGGGGACAGCATGATCTTGACCTCGTCGTCAGAAGTGGCAACCACACCGATGTTGGAGGAAACCTCGACGGAGCCGTCGGTAGCAACGTTGCGGCGGATCACGCCATTGGGGGCAAGACGCAGGGCGCGGATGAGGGCAAGCGCGGACTTCTCGTCCATGGCCTCGACCTCGGCGTCGTCGGCAATCTCGACAGTGCAGGTAAAGCCGGGGTCGAAGACCTCGAGCTCGGCAGTGACGTCGGCGATAATGCCCTTTGCGATCTGGGCCGCGGCCTCGGCGGCAGCGTGGTCGGCGTAGACCAGAACAGCCTTGCACTCACGGTTGATGGCGTTGTCCTTGGTGCCGCCGTTAAAGCTAACGATGGCGGGCTCGCCGGCAACCATCAGGCGGTCGATGATGCGGGCCATGATGAGGTTGCCGTTGCCGCGCTCCAGGTGGATATCGCTGCCGGAGTGACCGCCCAGCAGGCCGGAGATGTCGAACGTGAGGGTGCTACCGGTCTTGTGCTCGCGCGCGATCGGGCAGGTGTAGGTAACGACGACGCCGCCGGCGCAGCTGACGGTGGCAACGCCCTCTTCCTCGGAGTCAAGGTTGATCATGGTGCGGGCGCTAATCTGGGACTTGTCGAGCGTCTCGGCGCCGACCAGGCCAGTCTCCTCGTCGGTGGTGAATACGCACTCGAGGGCGGGGTGAACAATCGAATCGTCATCGAGAACAGTGAGCATCAGAGCGACGGCGATACCGTTGTCGGCGCCCAGCGTGGTGCCGTTAGCGGTGAGAACGCCGTCCTTGACGATCAGGTCGATACCATCGGTCGTAAAGTCGTGCTCAACGGAGCCCAATTTGTCGCACACCATATCGATGTGGCCCTGAAGCATTACGGTCGGGGCATTCTCGGCACCGGCAGATGCGGGCTTGCGAATGATGACGTTGTAGACCTCGTCCTGGTACACATCGAGGCCGCGCTCCTTGGCAAACGCAACCAGGAAATCGCTGATGCCCTTCTCGTTGCCAGACCCACGGGGGATCGCGCTGACCTCCTCAAAGAAATGGAACAGCTGGGCGGGCTCATAGCCGGTGATCTTGTAGTCCATGGTGCCTCCTTGGCGCAACTGGTTAGACAATAAGACATGCGCCTTGTATATTCCCAGACTTCGTTTGCATAAACCAGTCGAAAACGCCGAGCGCTCTCGCATCATCGGCTAACGGCGGAGAAACGCCACTTTATTAAGATAAAGCAGGTAGACGGACCGCGCCGAAGGGACGTTGGACCCTTTAACCAACCTCAATGCTCGATCAACGCTTATGCATACACCGTTGGTATGTTTAATGAGATTTACTTTGAACGAGGGGCCTTTCCAACAGAAAAAAGGGCGCTCCTTTGGAACGCCCTCGTGGACACAAGGTTTTGTTACGCCCTACAGCGCGCCGGAACCGGCTTGCATCATGCCGCCGGGGCCCGAGCTTACGCCACTGCTCACAGGCGCGGCGTTTCCGGTGTGCGGCGCTTCCGGAGCGGTATCGCCCCCAAGCGCACCTGCCGGACGCGGCGCTGGGATCTCGCCCGTACCGTGGCTAAAGACGAACTTGCCGTCGGCCACGTCGCACAGGACGGTATCGCCGCTGCCCCACTCGCCGGCCAGCAGCTCCTCGGACAGCGGATCCTCGATGAGCTTTTGGATGGCGCGGCGCAGCGGACGTGCGCCGTTGGTGAGGTCGGTACCCTCGGCTACGATCTTGTCGTAGGCCGCATCGGTGAGTTTGATGTTCATGCCGTTGGCAATCAGGCGCTGGCGCAGGTCGTCCACCAGCAGGTGAGCGATCTTGGTCAGGTTCTCGCCCGAAAGCTTCTGAAACACCACGATGTCATCGATACGGTTGAGCAGCTCGGGGCGGAACAGGCGCTTGAGTTCGCCCATCGCACGGCCCTTAATCTCGCTCGAGGTAAGACCCTGCTCACCGGTGGTGCCAAAGCCAACGCTCGCATCCTGCGCAATCTCGCGGGCGCCCACGTTGGACGTCATGATGATCACGGTGTTGCGGAAATCGACCGTCTTGCCCTGGCTGTCGGTCAGGCGACCCTCCTCAAGCACCTGCAGCAAGATGTTGAAGATATCGGGGTGCGCCTTCTCGATCTCGTCGAACAGCACGACCGAGTACGGGTGACGGCGAACGGCCTTGGTGAGCTGACCGCCCTCGTCGTGGCCCACGTAGCCCGGGGGGCTACCGATAAGCTTGGAGACCTCGAACTCGCTGCCAAACTCCGACATGTCGAAGCTGATAAGCGCGTCCTTGCTGCCAAAGAGGTACTCGGCGAGCGTCTTGGCGAGCTCGGTCTTGCCTGTGCCGGTAGGACCCAAGAAGATGAAGCTGCCGCCGGGACGACGCGGGTCCTTGAGCGGCGAGCGGCTGCGGCGCACTGCCTTGGCCACGGCCTCGACAGCTTCATCCTGGCCGATAATGCGGGTCTTGAGCACGCTTTCGGTCTGCAACAGACGACGGCTTTCGCTCTCGGTGAGCGAAGACACCGGCACGCCCGAGGTCACGGACACGATGTCGGCAACCTGGGCGACATCGATGGTGAGCGGGCTGGCGTCGAGCTCGGCCGTCCAAGCTGCCTTGGCCTCGGCGAGCTCAATCTCGGCAGCCTTCTGCTGCTCGGTAATCTCGGCGGCCTTGTTCATGTCGTCGCCCTCGGTGGCCTCCTGCGCGGCAGCCTTGAGCTCCTCCACGCGATGCTCGGCCTCGCGCACCGGCTCAGGCGCACGGTTGGCGGCAATGCGGGCGCGGGCGCCGGCCTCGTCGATGAGGTCGATGGCCTTATCGGGCAGGAAGCGATCCTGGATGTAGCGGTTGGAGAGGTTCGCGGCGGCCTCGATGGCACCCTGCGTATAGCGCACGTGGTGGTGCTCCTCGTAGCGTGGCTTGAGCGCGGTCAGGATCTTGACCGTGTCCTCGACGCTTGGCTCCTCAACATCGATGGTCTGGAAGCGGCGCTCGAAGGCCGGGTCCTTGGTGAGGTACTTGCGGAACTCCTCGGCCGTGGTGGCACCGATGATCTGGAAAGCGCCGCGCGCGAGCACGGGCTTGAGCATGGAGCTTGCATCGATGGATCCCTCGGCAGAACCGGCACCGATGATGGTGTGCATCTCGTCGATAAACAGGATGACGTCGTCGGCTTCGGTTGCCTCCTGGATCACGTTCTTGAGGCGCTCCTCAAACTCACCGCGATACTTGGCGCCCGCGACAAGACCCGGCAAGTCGAGCGTCCAGATGTTCTGGTTCATAAGGTTCTCGGGCACGTTGCCGGCAGCGATCTGCTGCGCTAGGCCCTCGACGATGGCCGTCTTGCCCACGCCGGGGTCACCCAAGATAAGCGGGTTGTTCTTGGTGCGGCGCGAAAGGATCTCCATCATGCGCTGGACTTCCTTTTCGCGACCGATCACCGGGTCGAGCTCGCCGTCGCGCGCCTTCTGCGTAAGGTTGGTGGCGAACTGCTTGAGCGTGTCGGTGCCGCTCCCCTTTTGCTGCGAGGCGTCCGAGCCGCTAAAGAACGGCAGGCCTGTACCGGGACGCCCGGCACCGGCACCGGCGAGCGGGCGCTTCTTGTCTTGATCCTTGGCGGTAAGCTTCTCGATGGCTTTTTTAATGGAAGCGGACGAAACACCCAGGCGCATGAGAATGTCCATGGCCATGCCGTTGCCCTCTTCGACGATACCGATGAGCAGGTGCTCGGTCGACACATAGGTCTGGTTGTTCTCGCGCGCCACGCGGAAGGAACGCTCCATCACGCTGATGACGAGCGGCGTAAAGGCGAGCTTAGCTGCCTCGGTCTCCTCGCTGGGCTCGGGAACGGTGGTCTGGACCTCCTTGAGCGTGTCCATGATGTCATCGTAGGAGATATCGAGTGAGCGCAGTGCCTCGGCGGCAATGCCCTCGTCCTCCTTGGCGAGCGCGAGCAGCAGATGCTCGGTACCCACCTTATTTGAGTGAAGATCGAGCGCCTCCTGCTTGGCCATGGACATGACCTTGCGCGCGCGATCGGTAAAACGGTCCAACATGCTAGTTCCTCTTAGACGAGCTAGTTTTTCAAACGCAAAGCGCCACTCGTGGCGGCGCTTTGGTCTCTTTACCCATATGGAGTATATGTTAACCGCTGTGGCCTTTTCCGCGTGCAGCCATACGACAACGTCTACAAAAAAGGAATCGCCGGGTGCGGCGGGCGCTCTAGGTTAGAGGCTCTTGCCTAGCAGGCGGGCTCGGCGTCCATACTCTCGGCAACGTCATCGTCGACATCGGCAGCGGGAGCGCCCGGCATACGTACGAGCTCCATATGCTGCTCTTCAAAGACGGTTCCCATGGGGAAGGCATGGCGGAAGATAAAGCGAGCAACCCCGGCGTGACCAGGAATTTAAAAGCGAAACCCTTGGCAAGGGGGCTGGCAACAAACCAGTCGCAGCACATGGCAAAAATGTAGGCAACGGGGAAGCCGAGCCACGCGGCGGCAATGACCTCGCCGTTGATGGCCCCATGCTGCAGGGCAACGTTGTAGATGCTCATCCAGAGCACCATGCAAAAGCACATGATAAAGGTAAACAGCAAGCTCTCTCGTTTATTGATAGGCATAAAGGGCAAAATCCTTTCTGTGTTACGCCGCGGTGCACAACAAAAACGGGCGGGCGAGATGGAGCTACTGGGACTTCATCTCGCCCGCCCGTGGTACGTGCGTCTGCGACTACTTATGTGGTGGAACTACCCTAACACGAACGGCGCGCGCTTCGTAAGCGTTGAGTTTATGAAGATGCAGGGCACCGATAATCCCCCGACCCCATAAGTTGCAGTGGAATACGAAGTGCCAACCAGAGCAACGTCGCAGGTTGAGCATAAGTCAGCGAGCGGGCTGCATTTGAGACAAGGTGACGTGAAACGAAAGGGCGCTGACCTTTCGGTCGCGCCCTTGAAGTTGAACGTCAGATTGTACAGGTGCGGCCCGCGCAGCGTCGAGCCGTTACGCGGTTCGTAGAACCGCGTAACTAGTTAGTACATCTTTGCGCCGGCGGGAATGGAGGCGTCGAGCTGGATCAGGTTGAGGCGCTCCTCGCCCTCCTCCTCGTGGATGGCACTGATGAGCATGCCGCAGCTGGGGATGCCCATCATCTTGCGCGGAGGCAGGTTGGTGATGGCAAGCAGGGTCTTGCCGACCAGGTCCTCGGGCTCATAGTATTCGTGGATGCCGGAGAGGATGGTGCGGTCGGCACCGGTACCGTCGTCGAGCGTAAAGTTCAGCAGCTTCTTGGACTTCTTGACGGCCTCGCATGCCTTGACCTTCACAGCGCGGAAATCGCTCTTGGAGAAGGTATCGAAGTCGACGAACTCCTCAAAAAGCGGCTCAACGGCGATCTTGGAGTAATCGAGCGTGGGCTTGAGCGACTTAACGAACGGGCTCGCGGCGTTGCCGGCCTCGGCAGCCTTGGCGGCAGCGGCACCGGACTGGAAACCCTTCTCGGGCTTCATGTGCGGGAACAGCAGGACATCGCGGATGGAAGCCTGGTTGGTGAGCAGCATGACCACACGGTCGATACCGATGCCAATGCCGCCCGCGGGAGGCATACCGTACTCGAGGGCGCGCACGTAGTCCTCGTCATACTCCATGGCCTCATCGTCGCCGCCGGCCTTCTCGGCCATCTGGGCGGCAAAGCGCTCAGCCTGGTCGACCGGGTCGTTGAGCTCGGAGAATGCGTTGGCGTACTCGTGGCCGGCGATGACCAGCTCAAAGCGGTGGGTCAGACGCGGGTCGTCCTCAAAACGCTTGGCGAGCGGGCTGACCTCGATGGGGTAATCGCACACGAAGGTCGGGTTGACGATGGTGTCCTCACCCAGCTCATCGTAAATCTCGGCGATGATCTTGCCGGCAGTCCACTCGGGCTTGATCTCCAGGCCCTTCTCGCGCGCGGCGGCAGCAAGCTCCTCGACAGGCGTGTCGATGGTGACCTTCTTGCCGAGCACGTCAGAGACAATATCAGTCATGGGGCGGCTTGCCCACTCACCGGAAAGATCGATGGTCTGGCCCTGGTACTCGATGACCTCGGGGTTGCCGATGGCCTTGTTGGCAGCCTTGATGACGCCCTGGGCGAGCGCCTTCATACCCTCGAGATCGGAGAAGGCACGGTAGGCCTCCATCGTGGTGAACTCGGGGTTGTGGGTGAGGTCCATGCCCTCGTTACGGAAGATACGACCGATCTCGAAGACGCGCTCAAAGCCACCGACGATGCAGCGCTTGAGGTGCAGCTCGGTAGCAATGCGCAGGTAGCACTCCTGATCGAGAGCGTTGAAGTGCGTGATGAACGGCTTAGCCGTAGCGCCACCCTGAATGGTCTGCAGAATGGGAGTCTCGACCTCCATGTAGCCGTCGGACTCCATAAAGCGACGGAAGGTGGAGAGGATCTGCGAGCGCTTGCGGAAGGTCTCGCGGACATCGTCGTTGGCGATCAGGTCGACATAGCGCTGACGATAGCGGGTCTCCTTGTCGGAGAGACCGTGGAACTTCTCGGGCAGCGGGCGAACGGCCTTGGAGAGCAGGGTCGCGCTCTTAGGGGCGACGGAGAGCTGGCCGCGCTGAGTACGCACAACCACACCGGTCACACCCAGGATATCGCCAAGGTCGAGGGCCTTGAGCGTATTCCAGGCTGCCTCATCCATGTCGTTGATGCGGCAGAACAGCTGAATCTCGGCCGTTGCGTCGCGCACGACGATGAACATGATCTTGCCCTGACCACGCTTGGCGACCACGCGGCCGCCGATCTTCACGACGTCCTCGGTGTCTTCGCCATCGGCAAGATCGGCATACTTAGCCTCGATGTCGGCAACGTAGTCCTCGATCTCGGAGTGCTCGGGATAGGGGTTCTGGCCCGCCTCGAACAGGGCGGCGCGCTTGGCCAGGCGCGTGGCGCGCTCGTCGTTGAGCGTCGATGCCTGCTCGGCGGCGTTTTGGTTCTCTGCCATAAGTTAGCTCCTCAAACTAAAACGCTCCCCAGGATTCGGTCCCAGGGAGCGAAAACATACCTTTACGCGGGACCGTGGTCTAGCGTGCGATCTTGGCGATGGTGTAGACGCGAGTCTTGCCGGAAGGCGTAACGACCTCGACGGAGTCGCCCTCGCCGTGGCCGATGATGGCGTGGCCGACCGGGGACTCGTTGGAGATCTTGTGCTCGAGCGAGTTGGTCTCGGTGGTACCGACGAGCGTGACTTCCATGACCTCACCGTTGGGATCAATCAGCGAAACGGTGGAACCGATGGAGACGGTCAGATCGCCCGTGGTGGCAGCAACCTGAGCGTTGGCGAGAATAGCCTGAATCTCGGCAATGCGAGCAGCATTCTGAGCCTGCTTGTCCTTGGCGGCATCGTACTCGGAGTTCTCCGAAAGGTCGCCAAACGCGCGGGCTTCCTTGATGTCCTCGACGATCTCCTTGGCGTAATCGCCCTCACGCCAAGCGAGCTCCTCGACGAGCTTCTGGCGGCCCTCAGCGGTCAGTACGATCTGGCTTGCGTCCATACGGATATCTCCCCAACTATGATGTAACAATCAACTGTCAACATAACGAAAAAGACCGGCTAGCCTGCGGGCAAGCCGGTCAGGTGCTCACCCCAAAGGGATGGGACTACTCTGCGTCCGCGTCGCCGTCCTCTGCCTTCTTTTTCTTGGCGGCGGCGAGCTGGGCCTCGAGCTCTGCGATCTTCTTGTCCTCCTCGGACTCCTCGACCACAACGTCCTCGGCCTGCTTGGTCTCGTCCTTATCGTCGCCCTCCATACCCTCGCGGATATTCTTGACGGTAGAGCCGAGGGACTTGCCGAGCTTCGGCAGGTTCTTGGGCCCGAAGATAATCAGGACAACGACGAGAATAATGATGAGCTCAGGAGCCCTCAGTCCAAACATGTAGACCTCCACAAAACAGCGAGACAAGCTCGAATGAGTATACCGCGGGTATCGCGGCATCACAACAATAGCTAAAAAAAGGGACCGCAAGAAGCGGTCCCTTCTCATGCTCTGGTCGGGTTGACTGGATTTGAACCAGCGACCCCTGCGTCCCGAACGCAGTGCTCTACCAAACTGAGCCACAACCCGTTAGCTCGACTATAGTAACAAAGTTTTTCGCCGCGTGCTAGAGAAATTTTTATTTCTTTGGCGCGTCGATTTGAACCGTGTTGGGAATAAGCTCAGTCGCGCAGGACCACCAGCCATTTTGCTGGGCAGCCCCTGCAAGCCTTTCGGCCGTGGCGGCGGTGTCGCAAATGGCAAACGAGCAGGCACCCGACCCGCACACGTCCACGGCAACGGTTCCCTCCTGTTCGCTCAGCCAGTCGAGAACCGCCTGGATCTGCGGCTCCATCAAAGCAGAAATGACGCCCAAGTTGTTATGGATGAGCGAATACGCCATCTTCGCATCACTCACGCTAAGAGCCGATGCAATGGCACCGGGCGCAGTCGCGGGCACCGGGGCCTCGTCAAAACGTCGATAGGCCTCAATTGTCGAAACGCTCGCCTCCCGCGGCTTGACCAGCACAACGGGCGTCACAGGAAGCGCGGGGTACTCAGTTGCCAGAACGTCTCCCCCACCCACGTAGAATGCGGGGCTCGTATGCAAAAAGAACGGCACGTCGGCGCCGATGCCACGCGCAATCTCGTCCAGCGCAGGATCAGTGCGGTCGATGCCCCACAGCTCAGCCAGGGCAACGATAACCGCCGCGGCATCCGTCGAGGGGCCGCCCAGGCCGGCGCACAGCGGGATGCGCTTCTCAATCGTCACGCACACGTTTGCCTCGCGCCCGAAATGATCGGCCATGGCGACGGCGGCGCGGTAGGCAGTATTCTTTTGCATGGGAAAATCTGATGCCGGAACCGTCTGGACGGTCAACGCCTGCGCCGGCGTGACCGTCACGGTATCGGCTAGGCCGACAGCTGCCATCAGGGAATCGACTTTGTGGTAGCCGCGGGTATCGCGCTCGGTATGAACCCCCAGGTAGAGGTTAATCTTTGCCGGCGCAGTAAGGATGAGGGACCGATCGGTCACCGTTAATGCTCCTCGAGCTGGTTGCCGAGCGGAGTAAAGATGTGCTCGCCGCTCTCGGGGTCGAACAGTTCAACCTGACCGGTAAGGACGTCGATGTACTGGTAGGACTGACGCGACTTGCGGCCGCGGCGCTCGTCAACCTCGACGATAAAGACAGCCGGGTGGACGCTCTTGATGGTACCCATGCGCTCGACAACGCGGGTACGGCCCATGTTGGCCTTCACCTTGACGCGATCGCCCACCATATCGGTCAGCTTCTCGTGGATGTCGTCGACGTAATTGACTTCCATCTCTTCCATGAACAGGGCCTCCAGAGGATGCAATTCAAAAAGGGGATAATACCCCTAAGATAGACAAAACTCTAATACTATAGCACCCTGTTACAATCCCACGCAAGTAGCTAATTAGGCTACTTACAGATTGTCGGTATCGAGGACAATGGTGAACGGGCCGTCGTTGACCAGGTCGACTTTCATGTCGGCGCCAAAGATGCCGTGCGCCACGTGGTCGACGTCCTGGGCGACGAGCGTCAGAAAGTACTCGTAAAGCTCGTTGGCGACATCGGGCGCGCCAGCATCCGTAAACGACGGACGACGGCCGTGGCGGCAATCGGCAAACAGCGTAAACTGCGACACCACGAGCACCTCGCCGTCGACATCGGCAAGCGCCAAGTTAGTCTTGCCGTTCTCGTCCTCGTTGATACGCAGCCCGCGGAGCTTGCCCCATAGTTTATCGGCCTCGGCACGCGTATCGCCATGGCCCACACCCAGCAATACCAGATAGCCGCGCCCAATGCGGCCCACGCACTCGCCGTCGACCGTCACACCGGCGTTGAGCACGCGCTGCACCACCGCACGCACGGCCTACTCCTCGCCCGTGAGTTTGGCGGACAGGTGCTCGAGTGCATGGAAACGATGGCTGATGGCGTTCTTCTCGTCCGCTGTGAGCTCGGCCATAGTCTTGCCCGGCGTATCGACCGGCAGGAACAGCGGGTCGTAGCCAAAGCCGTGGTCGCCGCGGCCCTCGTGTGCGATAACGCCCTCGCAGGCACCCTCGCCATAGGTGACCAGGCCGTCTTGGTCGATGAGCGCAACGACGCTCATAAAGCGTGCGGTGCGATCCTCGTCTGCCACGCCTTCCAGATTAACGAGAAGTTTGGCATTGTTGGCGACATCATCGCCGTGTACGCCCGCATAACGCGCGCTATACACACCCGGCTCACCGTCCAGCGCGTCGACGACCAAGCCGGAATCGTCGGCGATGGCCATAAGGCCCGTCTCCTCGACCGCAGCCTGCGCCTTGATGATGGCGTTCTCCAAAAACGTCGTGCCGTTTTCCTCGGGGTCCTCAAAATCGCCCAGCTGGCCGAGCGCCACAAAGCGCACCTCGGGCATGACCTTGCCCAAAATGGCCTCGATCTCGGTGAGCTTATGGGCGTTACCCGTGGCCACAACAATGGTCGCCGCCGGGTCGAGGGTGTCGATGTCAATCTTCTCAAGTGCCATAGCTGGCCTCCTTGTCTCTTATAGCAATGCCGTGTAGAGGACGACGAGGGCCTCGGCCTCTCCCCTCTCAATCAACGGCAGTCTTATACTTCGGCGTTTTCGCAGATTAAACCTGCCAAAATCAACATCCCCTTTTGGCAGGTTAGGCGAGGGCTTGACGCTGAAGCTCGATGAGCTCGGCGATGCCCTTGTCGCCCAGATCGAGCAGGGCGTTGAGACGCTTGCGGTCGAAGGGCGCCTGCTCGCCGGTACCCTGGAGCTCGATCATCTCGCCGGAGTCGGTGGCGACGAGGTTCATGTCGACCTCGGCGTGGCTGTCCTCGGAATAATCCAAGTCGAGCAGGGTGTTGCCGTCGACGACGCCCATGGAAATAGCGGCAACCTGACCGGTAAGCGGAATGCGCTCGAGCTTGCCCGCCTCGACCCACATGGCAAGGGCGTCGTGCAGCGCCACCCAGGCGCCGGTGATGCTCGCCGTACGCGTGCCGCCATCGGCCTGGATCACATCGCAGTCAACGGTAACGGTGTGCTCGCCGAGCGCCTTCATGTTGACGACGGTGCGCAGGCTGCGGCCGATCAAGCGCTCGATCTCCATGGAACGGCCCTTGCGGTTGGCATGTTCGCGCTTGCAGCGCTTGCCGGTCGACGCCGGCAGCATCGCATATTCCGCCGTTACCCAACCGGCCTTGGCGCCCTTGCGCCAGCCCGGAACGCCCTCCTCGATGGTGGCGGCGCACAGCACGCGCGTGTCGCCAAACTCTGCCAGGCACGAGCCGTGGGCGTGCTTCATGACGCCGCGGGTGAGCTTAACGGGACGCAGCTCGTTTGCGGCGCGGCCGTTGGCGCGGTTGACCTGCATATATTCCATGGAACTATCCTTTCGGCAAAAGATGTGGCGAAGACTCCGGCGACATTGCGTGCCTAACCGAGTTCGTCGATATCGACATGCTCGATGCTTTTGAGCGGCTGGCCAAAGATAAAGCTGCCCGCCACCGCAAACTCGGCAATGTTGTCGGACGTGGTGGCAAAGCGATGCTGCGGCTCGGCGGTGTTGCCCGCCAGCTGCTCACGGCGCGTGAGGATATCGGTCAGCTCGCGGGTGGTCTCCTCGGCGGAGCTCACCACGCGCACCCCGGGCCCCAACGCATGACGGATGGGGCCCACCAGCAGCGGAAAGTGCGTACAGCCGAGCACCACGGTATCGATGCCACGATCGTGCAGTGGCTCGACTGTGGCGTTGACCAGCGCGCGAACGGCTGGCGTATCAAAAATATCCTCGTTCTCGAGCCACTGCTCCTGCAGATGCGCGCCCGAGGCGAGCTCGTGCTCGACAACCTCGACAAAGCTCGAGGAAGGGCAGCCATACACGTCCACGCCGGCATCCAAGTCCTGGATGGCGCGCGTGTAGGCGCCCGAGCGGATGGTGAGGTTGGTGGCGAGCACGCCCACACGGCGCGTGCGGGTGCTGTTGATGGCGGCACGCGCGCCCGGCGCGATTACGCCAATCACGGGGACATCGAGCACCTGCTGAGCCAGGCGAAGCGCCGCTGCCGTCGCCGTATTGCAGGCGATGACCATGATCTTGACGTCGTGTCTCGAAAGCCAGCGCCCCGCCTGTAGCGCAAACGAGCGCACCTCGTCCTCGGTGCGGGTGCCGTAAGGGCAGCGCTTGGTATCGCCAAAGTAGTAGACGGACTCGTGCGGAAGCGCCGTCGCAATCGCGCGCGCAACCGTCAAGCCGCCCAGACCCGAGTCGAACACGCCGATGGGGCGCGTATCACCGGCCAGATTCTCGATATCGGACATTACCTCACCAGATTCTCTCTCGAAAAGATATGGCCAAGCGTAACGGCACTGCGCTATGAACGGGCCGCGACGAGCAGCTCCGCCGTCGCCGCCCAGCCGTCAACGATCCTGCCACGCGTGACAAAGGCGTTATCGCAGGACGCAAGAAACTCGGACGCGCCGGCGCTGGTCAGACCGTTCTCGACCAGGCAGAACGTGCCCACGTGGTCGGCCATGTAGAAATCAGACTCGGAATCGCCGAGTGCCAGCGTCTCGTCGCGCTCGATGCCCAGATGCTCGCAGAAACGCGCGACCGCCACGCCCTTGTCGAGACCCGACGGATTGATGTTAAAGGCACGACCGTCCTCGACGCGATCGAGCTCGAGGGTCGTCGGCTTGGACAGATGAGTCAAGTGGCCGTTGCAGGCCCAGACCAGACCGCAGCCGGCCTCGTCGAGGATGGCCTGCGCCTCGTCATCGGGAATATCGCCGCGCATGCCGACGGTGACCTCGCGGTACTTATAGCCAGTCGACATGTCGTTGTGGTACTCGATCTTGTGCGGCCAGCGAGCGAGAATCTTCTCGCACACGCCGGTCTGCTCAATCACCTGGTGCGGCGTAAGGCCGCAGGCGGGGTCGTAAGGCATGTCGCCGGTCAGATACTCCCAGTCGTTGGCCTTGAGGTCGTACATGACCAGGCCACCCATCTCGCCAATGTAGGAGTTGAGGCCGAGCACGCGGGCATCTTCGTGGATCATGGTGCGGTTGCGACCCGAAGTGGGAATTACCTGGATGCCAGCGCGGGCAAGCGCCACGACGGCCTCGACGAGCTTGGTCGAGGGATTGCCGTCGTTGTCGCGCAGCACGCACGAGCCGGGCGCGAGCATCGTTGCGTCCAGATCGGTAAAGACATACCTGACCTTGGCAAGGCGCTCGCGCATCTCGCCCGAAAGCTCGGCAACGGTCGGCAGGGTGTTGTGGGACATGGTCACTCCATTTATTACGTAGAAAAGACTTAATCTTGGTACCGCGTTTTCCCTAAGGTGAACACGCTTGAAAGACACGGCATCATCGGGCGTCGAGGATCCACAAACGCCATCCTAAAGGCAGCGACGCTTAGGCGTCGTACGCCGCAAGGATGCGTTTGAGAACCGAGCCATCACGCTCGCAGGGCTCGGGTCCGTTCTTGCGCAGCATGCACTCCTCCTCGCCCTTACCGGTCACGATAACCACAGCGGGGCGGTCGGTCTCGCGCACGGCCGTCTCGATAGCGGCGGCGCGGTCGCACACGATCTGCCAGTTATCGTTTCCCTGCGCCTGGACATTGCGCGCAATCTCGGCGCAGATGTCCTCGACGTCCTCGGGGCCCGGGTCATCCTCGGTAATCACGATGCGATCGGCGTACTTGCCGGCAGCGATACCCATCGTAGTACGGCGATCGACACCCTTGCCTCCCGTTGCGCCAAAGACAACCGCCAGCTCGCGCTCGGGATAGTTCTCGCGCAGGTCGCGCAGAAGCGTCTCGAGGCTCATGCCGTTGTGCGCATAGTCAACGACGCCCAAAATCTTGCCCGATGCAGACGGATAGAGCTCCATGCGACCGGGAACAAAGACGCCCTCAAAGCCATGGACGATGCCCTCTTCGGAAATGCCGAGGGCCTCGGCGCAGGCAATCGCGGCAAGCGCATTGGACACGTTGAACTTGACGGGCGTGGGGATCACGATGTCACGCGTAAAGCGCGGCGTGCGGACCGTGGCGATCACGCCGCAATCGCCGTTGCGAATGGCCAACGCACGCACGTCGGCGCGTCCATCGGTCAGCGAGAACGTCACCGTGCGCTCGCAGCGGGACGCCGCCTCGAGCACGCGGTCGACGTGGTCCATATCGAGGTTGACCACGGCAAAGCGGCTCTGCGAAAAAATCTTGAGCTTGCTGGCAAAGTAATCCTCGAGCGTGGGGTGCTCGATCGGCGAGATATGGTCCTCACCGATATTGGTAAAGGCGCCCACTTCAAAGTCAATCTTGCCCGTACGCTCGTATTTGAGGCCCTGGCTCGACGCCTCCATGACCAGCCACGGAGCGCCCGCCTCGGCGGCATGTGCGATACGCGACTGCAAAAGGAAGGACTCGGGGGTCGTTAGCTTAGAAGGACCGGCCTCGATACCGTCATCGAACTCGATACCCGTGTTGAGGGCTGGTCGATGACGGCCCGTGAGCTTAGCCTCGTTGGCGAGAATGCCACGCAGATAAAAGCTGCAGGTCGACTTGCCCTTGGTGCCCGTAAAAGCGCAGATCTTCACCTTGCCCGAGGGATGACCGTAATAGGCGTCCGCCACCACAGCGAGCGTACGGCGGATATCGTTGACGATCACAGCGGGAATATCGACGTCGTAATCGACCTCGGACACGTACGCCACGGCGCCTTCGGCAATCGCCGAGACCAGATACTCGGGCTTGAACGCACGGCCCTTGCAGACAAACAATGTGCCCGGACGTACCTGGCGCGAGTCGTCGGTCGCAAACTCGATGCGCTGGTCGCAAAGAGTATCCGGCTTGGAAACAACAAGGGCCTCGGCCTCGAGCAGCTCCACATAGCGCATCAAAGCCAGCTTCTCCTTCGTCGTACCCGACATATAACGACCTTTCTCGCTAAACCTAACCTTAAAAGAGCAAAAACCGTCCCAGATGAATCCGGTCGCGCCCCTGTATTATCAACCATCCTAATATGCCACCTGACCTTGCGAGTGTCTCAGCACCCTAAAAACTTGCAAGGACCAGCGCACGGTTAATTCGAAATAACAAAACCCCCGCCCTACAAATGCGCGTGATGCAGGGATGACTAGTGAGTTTGTCATGCTCTACAAGGACACGTCGCTGCTTTCGAGCGTCGGCGTCATGGAACTCATGCTGTTCTCCAAAAACCTCACGGCCACCACGGGCAACATCACACCCTACATTTGCGCCGCACCCTACTATCTGGTTGTGACGATTCCGCTCATCCACGTCGTCGCCAAGGTAGAGCATCGCCTTGCCAAGCGCGGCAAGCGCCAGCCCCTCTCGCGCTCTCGCACACAGCAATCGTCGCAGTCACGGCCCGCCGCTTCGCCCAACGTGCGGGCCGTGGTTTTTCGGTCCCCTCGGCGCTTATGCCCCATCACGAAGCAAAAGATTGGCATGATAGTAAGGATTGATTGATATCGACTGCTGCAAACCTTGCGGCAGCGCACCTAAGCCGTCAGCAGAAAGGATCTTGCATGTGCGGTTTTGTCGGTTTTACCGGTACAGATGAACAGAGTGAGCTGGTTCTCACGGCCATGATGAATCGCATCATCCATCGCGGGCCGGATATGGGTGGCCAGCACATCGTCGATGACGTCGCCCTCGGCTTCCGCCGTCTTTCGATTCTCGACCTTTCCGAGGCTGGCGCTCAGCCCATGTCGAGCGATGACGGCAAGGTCACCATCGTCTTCAACGGCGAGATCTACAACTTCCAGGAGCTTCGCGCCGAGCTCGAGGCTGCCGGCTACGTCTTCCACTGCAACGCCGACACCGAGGTCCTGGTGCACGGCTACGAGGAGTGGGGCGAGGACCTGGTCAACCGCCTGCGCGGCATGTATGCGTTCGTGATTCACGACCAGAACAGGAACAAGCTCTTCGGCGCCCGTGACATCTTTGGCATCAAGCCGTTCTATTACTACCGGGCCTCCGACGGCTCGCTGCTGTTTGGCTCCGAGATCAAGAGCTTCCTGGACCACCCCAAGTTTGAGAAGGCTGTCAACCGCGACGCGCTGCGTCCCTACCTCACGCTACAGTTCCCTGCCACGGAGGAGACGTTCTTTAAGGGCGTGTTCAAGCTTGCCCCCGCGCATTGCTTTACGTACGACCTTACGACCAACACTATGGATATCAAGCGCTACTGGAGCTGCGACTTTACCGATGACAACTCCAAGAGCTTCGAGGAGTACGTGGACGAGTGCGACAAGGTCGTGCACGAGAGCGTTGCCGCGCACCGCATCGCCGATGTTAAAGTTGGCTCGTTCCTCTCCGGCGGCGTCGACTCCAGCTACATTGCCGCCTGCCTCATGCCCGACACCACGTATTCCGTCGGCTTTGACTACAAGAACTTCAACGAGACTAACTACGCCGCCGAGCTTTCCGACAAGCTTGGCATTAAGAACGTGCGCAAGATGATCACCGCCGACGAGTTCTTCGACGCACTACCCGATATCCAGTACCACATGGACGAGCCGCAATCGAACCTCTCCAGCGTACCGCTGTACTATCTGGCACAGATGGCCGCCGAGGAAGTTACCGTCGTCCTTTCGGGCGAGGGCGCCGACGAGCTGTTTGCCGGGTACGAGTGGTACGAGGACACCCCCGAGATGCGATCCTTCAAGAAACGCGTGCCGCTCGGCGTGCGCCGTGCCCTGGGCTCGCTCGTTCAGCATCTCCCCTACTTTAAGGGTCACAACTTCCTGACCAAGTGCGCCGAGGTCCCCGAGCGCTGGTACGTGGGCCAGGCAAAGGTGTTCGACCCGTCCGAGGTTGACGAGGTTCTCAAGCCAGCTTACGACACCGGCAAGAACGCCTCCGAAATGTGCGCAGAGTACTACAAGCAGGTCCCCAACTGCTGCGAGCTCTCTAAGAAACAATACCTGGATATGAACATGTGGCTTCCGGGCGACATCCTGCTCAAGGCAGACAAGATGTGCATGGCGCACTCCCTGGAGCTCCGCGTTCCGTTCCTGGACAAAAAGGTCATGGAGTTCGCCGAGCATATTCCCGCCAACTACCGTGTCAACGAAAAGGGCTGCAAGCTTGTCCTGCGCCACGCCGCCAATCGCACGCTGCCCGATGAGTGGGCAACGCGCAAGAAGGTTGGCTTCCCGGTGCCAGTTAAGTTCTGGCTGCGCGAGCAGAAATACTACGACTACGTCAAGGAGTACTTCACCGCACCGTGGGCTGCCGATTTCTTTGACACCGATGCGCTCATGAAGCTGCTCGACGATCACTTTGAGGGCCGCGCGCTCAACCAGCGCAAGATCTATACCACGCTGACGTTCCTCATTTGGTACAAGCGCTTCTTTATCGACGAGAACAAGGGCACCGAAGTCTCCGCTTAGATTTCGTTATGAATTAGCGGTGAACCCCGCAGGGTTTCCGCTATACTCAATTCCCGCGGGCGATTGGCGCAACGGTTAGCGCAGGTGCTTTACACGCACAAGGCTGGGGGTTCGAATCCCTCATCGCCCACCACTTGATTGAAAAGGCTCCCAGCGATGGGGGCCTTTCCCTTTTGGGCCCAGTGCAGAGGGATTCGAACCCGCAAGGGTGCGGAGCTGAGGAAACGCGAAGCGTTTTCCAGCGCAGCACGCGAGGAGCGGAGCGACGAAGCGGGGCGCGGGCGGCGCCAGCCGCACGCGGACATCCCTCATCGCCCACCACTGAATTGGAAACGGTCCTCGCAAGGGGACCGTTTTTGTTTGCACACGGCCTATCCCAGCCATGGTAAATCGATAGCAAAACGGGCTCCAGTTTGCCCAATCGTGCGCCAAACGGCACGTGACGGTCTGGAACCCGCTTCAAACTGCTATGCCTGATGGCGCTAAGCTAAAACACCCGCCAGGATCTCGATTAGGCTGTCCACATCGGCTTCCTCGCACACGAGCGGCGGCAGGAAGCGCAGTGTATGTGCACCCGTAGCGTTAATCACCGCACCAGCCACCAATGCGCGAGCCACAACGTCGTGCGCATCACCCGCAGCATCGTCCAAATCGCAGCCGAGCATTAGGCCGCGACCACGCACCTCGGTAACATGCGGCAGTTTGGCGAGCCTTGCCTCCATATAGGCACCCACCTTGGCGGCATGGTCTGCGTAGTCACCGCGCACAAGCGCGGAGAGCGTCGCGGCACACGCCGCGATGGCCAAGCAGCTGCCGCCGAAAGTCGAACCATGGTCGCCGGGCTTAAAGATGTCAGCGATTTCTTTCTTTGCCACCACGGCACCCATGGGCACGCCGTCGGCGATGCCCTTGGCAAGACTCATGATATCGGGGTCCACACCATAAGTCTGAAACGCGAACGGCTTGCCGGAGCGGAAAATACCACACTGGACCTCGTCGGCGATAAGCACGGCACCCACCTCGTGTGCCAAGTCGCGCGCCGCAGCCATAAACTCCTCGGTCATGGGATGCACACCGCTTTCGCCCTGGATCGGCTCGAGCATCACAGCGCAAATCTCGCTTCCCAGCTGCTTAAAAATTGCACGCAGTTCATCTACATCGTTGGGTGTGCATGCCACAAAGCCACCCGGCAGCGGGCGGAAACTGTCCTGCAGCCAATCCTGCATGGTCGCGGCAATGGTCTCGAGCGTACGACCATGAAATCCGCCGCGCATACACACGATGGTGTTGCCACCGTTGCCGGCACGTTGGGCATACAGACGCGCGAGCTTCATAGAGCCCTCGTTGGCCTCGGCACCGGAATTGGCAAAGAACGTCTCCCACACCTGCTCGCCCGCAGCCGGAGCGCCAAGCGCCGCCGCCGTGGTCTCGTCGCCAGCGGCAATCGCGTCGGCAAGCACGCGCGCACCGTCCGCATCGTCGTTGGCGAGCTTGGACAGCAACGCCGCGACCTGGCCGCGCTGCTCAATGTAGAAGTAGTTCGAGACATGCAGGAGCTTTTTGGCCTGGGCCTCGAGCGCCGAGAGCACCGCCGGGTTGCCGTGGCCTAGGCTGCATACGCCAATACCTGCAAGAAAATCGAGATATTCGCGACCATCGTCGCCGGTGAGCTTCATGCCGTGGCCCTCGACAAACTCGACCGGCGAGCGGCCAAAGGTTTGCATAACGTAGTGGGATTCGAGCGATTGTTGAGCTGCAAGTGACATGAGATGCCTTTCGTTAAGCGCCAGGTGGCGCGGACTGTGGGTGTAACGGTGTGACGATTTCTAACCAGCTAGACCGTCTGGAGCTTCTCGACCTCGTCGAGGTTTTCGGTCAGGCGCGCCGCAAAGGTCGAAAGCGGGTGCGGGTGCGTATCAAATTCGTAGGCCGTCTCGGTAGAGTGGATCACGGTGCCGACGCCGGCATCGGTCAACAGCTCCAGGAGCAGCGAATGCGGCGTGGTACCGTTAATGATGTGAGCGCGAAATACGCCGCCGACAAGCGCATCGACGGCCGCGCGCAGTTTGGGAATCATGCCCTTATCGACCTCGCCACCGTAGAGCATCTCATTAACCTCGTCGAGCGTTAGGTTGGAGATGAGCGAGTCTTTATCGCTAAAGTCCTTGTACAGGCCGTCGACGTCGGTCAAAAAGATCGCCTTGTGCGCGTGGAGCGCCGCCGCAACGGCACCGGCGGCGGTGTCGGCGTTGATATTGAAAAAGCCACCGTCCTCCCCCGCCGCGACGGTAGCGATGACAGGAATATACTCGCTATCGAGCAAGTTCTCGATGTAGTCGGTGTTGACATGCGTCACTTTGCCCACGCGTCCGAGCTCGGGGTCGAGCGGCTCGGCGATGAGCGTGCCGGCGTCGCTGCCCGATACGCCCACGGCCAAGTTACCGTGGTGGTTGATTGCCGCCACCAGCTCTTGGTTGACCTTGCCGCCCAGCACCTCGCGCACGATATCCATGGTCGCCGGCGTGGTCACGCGCTGGCCGTTCTTAAACTCGACGGGCATATCGTAATGGCTCAGCGCCTCGTTGATGGCTTTACCACCGCCGTGCACGATGACGGGGCGCATGCCGATAATCTTGAGCAAAACGATGTCGCTCATCACGTCGCGACGCAGTTGCTCGTCTACCATGGCGGCCCCGCCATACTTGATAACGACCGTCTTGCCGGTCAGGTTTTTAATCCACGGCAGCGCTTCGAACAGCAGCTGCGCAGTTGCTTCGTTGGATTCGCTCGAACGACAATCGCGTGCGAATTTCATAATCTGCCTCGTCTTTCGTATCGTTATCGCGCTGTGCTCCGCTGCCCGCAATCGCGGCGAGATGCGCAGCGTGCCTGGAGTCTAGGAGCGGTAGTCACCATTGATTGAGATGTACTCGTGCGTGAGGTCGCAGGTCCACACGGTCGTTGCCGCGTCGCCTGCGCCCAGGTCGGCCGAAATCACGATCTCGGGCGCCTCAAAACGTCGCAGGGCCTCGTCCTCGTCAAAAGGAACAGTCAGGCCATCGCGGCAGACGGGCATGCCCATCATGTCGATGGAAACGTCTTCCTGATTAAACTTTACGCCGCACTTGCCGAGCGCCATGGCAACGCGACCCCAATTGCAGTCGTGGCCAGCGATGCAGGTCTTGACGAGCGGCGAGTTGGCGACGGCGCGGGCGGCGATATCGGCTTCCTCGTCGTTGGCGGCGCCGGTGACGTTAACCGTCACGAGCTTTGACGCACCCTCGCCATCGGCCGCGATGTTACGCGCCAGGCTCTCGCACACCTCGTGCACGGCAAAGGCCAATTCGTCAAAGGCGTCAGTGCCCTCGACGATGGCCTCGGTATCCGCGGCGGCAGCGCCAGAAGCCAGCATGATACAGGTGTCGTTGGTCGAGGTATCGGAATCGACCGTCACTTTATTAAAGGTCTGTTTAGCGGTCGAGAGCAGTAGGGTGTGGAGCGCCGCCGACTCGACGGGGGCATCGGTAGTAATGACCGCGATCATGGTGGCCATATTGGGCATGATCATGCCCGATCCCTTGCACATGCCGCCCACCGTATAAGCGTTGCCCACATGGCCCACAGCCTCACTGCGGTAGCGAACGGCATACTCCTTGGAATGCGTATCGGTCGTCATGATGGCACGGGCTGCATCGGCGCCTCCATGGGCAGAGAGTGCCTCGTAGGCGGACGGAATTGCCGTCTCAAACGTGTCGATCGGCAGAATCTGTCCGATCACGCCCGTGGAGGCAACTAAAATCTGTTGGGGTTCACAGCCAATGACCTGCGAGGCGATGTTGCACGTCTCGCGCGCACAGGCAAGGCCGGTCTCGCCCGTGGCGGCGTTCGCGTTGCCGGAGTTGATTGAAACACCGGCGATGATGCCATAGCCCTTGTCCGTACCGCCCAGGTTGGCACGGCTCACCTGCACGGGCGCCGCACAAAAGCGGTTAGTCGTAAACACGCCGGCCCCGGGACAGGGTTTATCGGGCACAACGAGCGCGTAATCCAGGCGCTCGGGATTCTTGCGGAATCCGGCATGGATGCCCGCCGCCTTAAAGCCGGCTGCCGCCGTTACGCCGCCCTCTACGGCACGAATCTTGATATCGAACTGCTCAGCATTCATCGTCTTTACGACTCCTTATGTCAAACAAAAAATGGGCATCGGTTGGTGCGCCATGCCAGCCACAATCATGAGACCAGCTTAAAAGTGGCGCCAAACTCGATACCCGACTACCAAATCGTTAATAATCGAATGTGCTACACCGGGCACGCCACTGTGGGCAAGCCTCGTCGCTCGTCAAAACCAAAGACGATGTTGGCGCACTGGACCGCCTGGCCCGCAGCGCCCTTGCACAAATTGTCGATGGCGCCCGTCGCCACCAGCACGCCCGCACGCTTGTTGAGCGCAAGGCCGATCTGGGCGGCATTGGTACCGACAACCGAAGCCGTCTTGGGCTGCTGGCCGGCATCGAGCACGCGCACAAAGGTACGACCGGCGTAGAACTTCTTGTAATGGTCGACGGCATCCTCAAGAGTCAGCGCTTCGAGAGCCTGCGTTGCGAGCGGCAGCGTCACCGTAGAGAGCAGGCCGCGCTTGAGCGGTGCCAGGTGCGGAGTAAAGACGACGCGATCGGTAAGGCTCAGAATTTGCTCGATTTCTGGCGTATGGCGATGTTTTCCTACGCCATAGGCCTCCAGATTCTCGTCCGCGCTGCAAAAATGGGTGCGGGTGTTGCACGACTTACCGGCACCCGTCACGCCACTGATGGCGTCGACGACTACGGGGCCGCTCTGGGCCACCCAGCCCGCACGCACGGCAGGCGCGGCAGCAAGACTCGTTGCGGTGGGATAGCAACCGGCGCAGGCGACCAGCACGGGTCTGCCAGCGGCATGGCTGGAAGCAGCGGTCTCTAAGTCCTGGCAGAACAACTCGGGCAGACCGAAGGCACGTGTCTTGAGCAACTCGGGGCTCGTGTGCTCGGCGGCATACCATGTCTCAAAGACAGACGCGTCGCTCAGACGGTAATCGGCCGAAAGATCAAAGCAAGAGACACCCGATGCAAGCAGAGCGGGCACCTGTGCCATGGCAGCCGTGTGCGGCACGGCGAGAAAAACCGCATCGCAGCTCTTGAGTTCAGGGGCGTCATGCGTGGTGAAAACCAGATCGCTCACGCCAGCAAAGCTCGGATACACCGCGGACAGCAGCTGGCCGGCATCGGCGTTGGACGTAATGGCAACAAGTTCAAACTCGGGATGGCCGAGCACGAGGCGAATAAGCTCGGCGCCGGCATATCCAGCCGCGCCGACGATTCCAACCTTTAAAGACATATCGGACTCCTTGTCTGCGGTCTTATGCGTCATTGCGCATTCCGCAGCCGTCGTTATGAGGTAGGTTGAAACTTTAGCACCCGAGAATGCATATTTACGCAAATAATTTGTGTCTTCATGCATTGAAACATACCCGACACATTCGCTTGAAAGAATTGACAAAAAATAAGCGAGCTCTGCATTAGCCGCAGCGCATCATACTGCTGGCCAATGCAGAGCCCACCTTATACGGAATACCAAACTTAAGGGTCGCCCAGAGCAGCCTAGAGCTCGACCGGAACCCATTCGTCGTGATTGCAGATAAAAGCCTCGGGGTCCTCGACGCTAAAGAAGACGAGCGTGGGATCGTTAGGCCCCTCATAGTGCTCGCTCAAGCGCTCAAGATGCTTCCACCCGGCCTCGCGCATTTCATCCGAAGCCCGGTCGTCCAGACCCGCACGTCCGCGCAGGATCAACCAACCATGGCCCGGCCACCAACTCGTGGCCTCAAAGCGCTGGTTTTGCAGCAGCTCTTGCCACACATCTTTGGTGCGCGCCGTTACAAACCACAGCTTGCCGTCCTGAATCTGCGCAAACGAGAACGGACGCACATGCGGCTGCCCGTCCACGCTCGTCGCTAGGTACCACGCCGGCACCGACGTCAGATACTCCAGCACCGTATTCAATCCGTCCACGTTTCCTCCTGTCATCTGACCAGTCTTTTTGGAATGGGCAGCTAATTTGGGATATTAAAGCTCGAGGAGCTCTTCGCTGCCGTCGATATCGCAGAACCGCGCGGCGATGTTGCGGACCGAGAAGAACGCAAGGCGGCCATCGTTGGCACTATCGTGTTGCTCGCCAATGCCCACCATGTGCTTAAAGCCCGTCTGGCGCACCTTGTCACTCACGAATGCATCGTCCTCGAGTGCAGCCTCGCCAGTTAACACGATCCAGCACTCCCCCGGCTTCCAGCCCGATACCTCAAACTTGGGATTCTTGCTCAACTCCGCCCACACGTCCTTGTCGCGCGACGTGCAAAACCACAGCTTGTCGTTATCGACCATGGCAAACGAAAACGGCCTCACGCGGGGCTGATGCCCGTCGTTTGCATCGGTCGTGGCAAGATACCACGCCGGAATGCGCCTGAGATACGAGCAGACGCGCTCGAGCTGAGCCGTGCGATCGATGTCGGTCATAGAGACCCCTTTCTTGCGCTCGAATCGAGCTTAGACGAGTTGAAGATTGATAACGACAACGCATGCCACCAACAGCGCCATCGCCACCGCGGCCAGTGCATCCCCGCGGCCAAACGTAAGCGCATGCAGACGCGTGCGCCCCCGCTCGCCGTGATAGCAGCGCGCATCCATGGCGGCCGAAAGCGTCTCGGCATGACGGAACACGCCAGTAAACAGCGGAATCGCCACACTGCCGAGCATGCGCACGCCACCGAGCGGACCGCCCGTCACGCGCGCGCCACGGCTTGCCTGTGCATCGGCCGTCTGTTTCATCTCGGTGGCAAATTGTGGCATAAACCGCAGTGCGATACCCATAATCATGCCGAGCTCGTGCGCCGGAAGCCCCACACGCGCGAATGGTGCGAGCAGGCGCTCAAAACCCGCGGTGAGGTCGAGCGTCGGCGTGGTGAGCGTAATGGCGCTCATGCCGGCCATCATCATCGTCAGGCGACACGCCATAAACGTCGCAGAACGCAGCGAGCCCTCGCTCACCTGCAAAAAGCCAAACTGCCACAGGATGCGGCCACTCTGATCGGAAAACAGGTTGAGCACCGCGACCACCACGACAATCGCCAGCAGTGGTGCCATCGACGATAGGACCCGACGCAACGGAACCCGGGCCGCGACATAGACCAGCACGACAAAAATTGCGACCGGAAGCAGCCCGCGGAAGCTGCCGACGGTGAGCGCAGTGATCAGAAATGCGAAACCTAGGAGCAACTTAGTGCGCGGATCCAGGCGATGCAGCGCGCTTTCCCCCGGATAGTAGCTGCCAAATGAGAATGCCTCCATTAGCAGCCCTCCTCTTGCGTGGCCATCTTGGAACCAGCCTGACGCGACGCCCTCAAAGGTCCGTCCGCGCAGCCTAGCAGCATGCCGGCCAACTCGTCGGCCAGCGCCTCAACCGTATAAAGCTTGTCGCAGCGGAGCGGCACACCGGCTTGCACGAGCGACAATGCCATGCGCTGTGCAGCGGGAACGCCCAAACCGATCGATTTGAGCTCGTTCGCGTGCGCAAAAACCTGTGCGGGCGTTCCATCGGCAAACACCGCGCCCTCGTTCATCACAACGATACGGTCACAACAATTTGCCAGGTCATCCATGCTGTGCGAAACCATGACAACGGTCAGGCCCTCACGATGGAGCCGATCGATGAGCTCCAGGAAATCCCTGCGCGCAGCCGGATCGAGCCCCGCCATGGGCTCGTCGAGCACCAAGACCTCGGGCTCCATGGCGAGCACGCCGGCAAACGCCACGCGGCGCTGCTGACCGCCCGAAAGTTCAAAGGGGCTCTTGTCGCCTATCGCAGCAAGGTCGAGGCCCACGCGCGCAAGCGATGTTGCGACACGGCGAACAACCTCGTCTTGCGGCAGGCCAAGGTTGCGCGGGCCAAACGCCACGTCCTGCGCCACGGTCTCGGCAAATAGCTGGCGCTCGGGATACTGAAACACCACGCCGACCTTGGCCTTAACCGCGGCGGCGCCTTTCTTGCTTGATAGGTCGAGCCCCAGTGCGCAAACGCTCCCCTCCTGTGGACGAATCAGCCCGTTGAGATGCTGAACCAGCGTTGATTTACCCGAGCCGGTATGACCCGCCAGGCCCAGAAACTCGCCGCGACGCACCGTCAGCGAAACATCACGTAGCGCCCAGGGGCTGTTTGGATCGTTGCCCCAAAGAGCCTGTTTGCCCGATGCGCCCACAGTGGTCGAGCGCTTGCGCCATCGGCGGCGCTCGCGGGCGCTCAGCGTGTAACTATGCGAGAGGTGCGAAATCTCGATGACTGGTTCCGACGCGACCATCCCGTCGGCTGCAGAGGATGCATGGTCAAGCACACGAGAATCGGATGCGGAGGGCCGCGCAGCGACGTCCGCCCCGCTCCGCTCAGCATAAACCTGTGCAATCTCGGCGACCATATCCGCCTCGCGCACCTGTGCACAAATGGGTACGCCCTTCGCGCGAAGAGCCCTACCTAGACAGCACGACGCCGGCATATCCAGGTTGAGCTGGGCAACTTCGTCCGCCCGCGTCAAGATTTCCTCGGGCGCACCGAGCATGGCAACGCGCCCCGCCCGAAACACCGCGACACGATCGGCCTCGGCGGCCTCTTCCATAAAGTGCGTAATCATCACGATGGTCATGCCGCGATCGTGCAACGCGCGGCAAACCTTCATGAGGCCCTTACGTCCACGCGGATCGAGCATCGAGGAAGCCTCGTCCAATATGAGCACGCGCGGTTCCATGGCGAGCACGCCGGCAAGCGCCACGCGCTGCTTTTGGCCGCCCGAAAGTGCATGGGTCTCGCGGCGCTCAAAGCCCACCAGGCCCACACCCTTCAGCGCCTCGCGTACGCGCTGCGCAATTTGCGCCGATGGCACGCCAAGGTTTTCGGGACCAAACGCAACGTCATCTTCGACAAGCGTTGCCACCAGCTGATCATCGGGATTCTGGAACACTATGCCCGCGGTCGAACGAATGTCGTAGACCAACTCGGGATCTGATGCATCCATGCCGTTGATACGCACCGTTCCTGCATCGGGCTGCAGCAGCGCATTCAGATGCTTGGCAAACGTCGACTTGCCCGACCCATTGCCGCCGAGGATGCAGAAAAACTCGCCATCCTCGATGTTCAGATCGATACCGTCGAGCGCCGGCGTGACACCGTCATAGCTAAAGGAAACTCCTCGACAATCAATCATGCGCGGCCTTTGACCTGGTTCTTTTTAGGCGTGATGAGGTTGGAGGCCGCCTTGTACACTGCAAGCGTGAGCACCGAGTTGAGCACGGTCTTGATAAGGTTGAACGGCAGCACGGCAGGAACCATGAGCGGAGCGATCGCATCGACCGAGCCATACCAGAACCATACGCCAATGGTAAGGTTTGCGACCATAGACAGCGCCGTAGCGGTAATGACGCCGAACACCAGGCCAATCACGGCACCCTTATAGGTATGCATCTTCTGGTAGACGATAGCCGCGGGCAGAATGTAGCCCAGCGTGGCAACCAGGTTCATAAGCGCACCGACCCAGTCACCCGTGGTGAGCGCGTGAATAACGATAGCCATAGCGGCAACAGCAGTACCGGCGCCGGGACCATACGCAAACCCGCACACCATCGCCGGCACCAGCGACGGGTCGTAGGTCAAAAACGGCGCCGAAGGAAGGATGGGCAGCTGCACGTACATAAACAGGGCGCCCAAGGCGCACATCAGCGCCATGGTAACGAGCTGTTTGGTGCTCCACCTATTCGTGTTCTCAAAATGGATATGCTGCGACTGTTCAGACATAAGATCACCTGCCTCTTTCATCCGGACTCTAACCGTTGGTACTGGGATCTCACCAGTTCAGCCGACATGCGAACCAACGCACGCACGGGTCGCGGACTCATCGGCTCGGACGCAGGCACCTCGCCTGCGCCACGGTGCCCCTCTGGCACCGTCCGATTTACCGCCAGTGGGGAATTTCACCCCGCCCTGAAACAGCAATTCCAAGTCTAGCACGAGCAGGCTTTCGCGCAAGTATGCCAAGGGTAATTTATGGTGGGGTTCAGTTGCCGCGACAACCACGTTCCCCACCCTCCCCAAAGTAACGCGCTTTTCGCGCAAAGCGCGAAACAGCGTCCGGGATACGTATCCCCAACAACCACGTTCTCCGCCCGCCGACCTCAAGGCCGTAAACGTAGGGAATCCGGGGGCGTGACGGGGCTTCTCTCCGGAACATTCCGCAGGACGCAAAGAGGCTCCGCAGCGCGAAGCGCGATGCGGAGCCTCTTTGCATGTCCGAGGACGTTCCGGAGAGAAGCCCCGTCACGCCCCCGGATTCCCGGTGGGAGTTCTAGACCTTGTCGGCCTTAGTACATACCGCCGCCCTGCTGACCAGCGGTAGCAGCAGCGATAGCATCCTCAAGCTGAGTGTTCTTGGGCACATCGGAAACCGTGGCCTCGGTGATGAGGATCAGGCTGGCGACAGAAGCAGCGTTCTGCAGGGTGACGCGGCTGACCTTGACGGGGTCGAGGACGCCCATCTCGATCATGTCGCCCCACTCGCCGCTGGCAGAGTTGAGACCCTGGCCAGCGGGCAGCTCGGCGACCTTGTCGACCACGACAGCGCCCTCAAAGCCAGCGTTCTTGGCAATGGTTGCGACCGGAGCGGTCAGAGCCTTCTTGACGATGTCGACGCCGATCTTCTCCTCGGGGTCGTCGATCTCGACTGCATCGAGCGCAGGAACAGCGTCCATGAAGGCGACGCCGCCGCCAGCGACAATGCCCTCCTCGACAGCAGCGCGGGTTGCCTGCAGGGCGTCCTCGACGCGATGCTTGATCTCCTTGAGCTCGGACTCGGTGGCAGCGCCGACCTTGATGACGGCAACGCCACCGGAGAGCTTGGCCAGGCGCTCCTGGAGCTTCTCGCGGTCGAAGTCAGAGGTGGTGTTCTCCATCTCGCCCTTGATCTGAGCAATACGGGCGTCGATGGCCTCCTTGGAGCCAGCGCCGCCGACGATGACGGTGTTGTCCTTGGAGATGGTGACGGACTTAGCGGTACCGAGCATATCGGCGGTGATGTCAGCGACCTTCACGCCCAGCTCGTCCAGAGCAGCCTGACCACCGGTGAGGACGGCGATGTCCTCGAGAATGCGCTTGCGGCGATCACCGTAGCCCGGAGCCTTGACGGCGCAGACGTTGAGGGCGCCGCGGATCTTGTTGAGGACGAGGGTGGGCAGAGCCTCGCCGTCGATGTCCTCAGCGATGATGAGCAGGCCACGGCCAGCGCGCTGGACAGCCTCGAGAACAGGCATGATGTCCTGGACGCTGGAGATCTTCTGGTCGGTGATGAGGATGTACGGATCCTTCATCACGGCCTCCATGCGGTCGTTGTCCGTGACGAAGTAAGCGGAGACGTAGCCCTTATCGAACTGCATGCCCTCGACGGTGTCGATGGTGATGTCGAACGTCTGGGAATCCTCGACGGTGATGACGCCGTCCTTGCCCACGACTTCCATGGCCTCGGCGATCTTCTCGCCGACCTCGGGGTCACCGGCGGAGATGGTACCGACGGAAGCAATCTGCTCCTTGGTCTCGACCGGCTTGGCCTGCTTCTTCATCTCGGCGACGGCGGCGTTGACGGCCTTGTCGATGCCGCGACGGATGGCCAGCGGGTTGGCGCCAGCGGCGACGTTGCGAAGACCGTCGTTAACGATGGCCTGAGCGAGCAGGGTTGCGGTGGTGGTGCCGTCACCCACGGTGTCGTTGGTCTTGGTGGCGACCTCCTTCACCAGCTGGGCACCCATGTTCTCGATGTTGTCCTCGAGCTCGATCTCCTTGGCGACGGAAACGCCGTCGTTGGTGATGGTCGGGGCACCGAACGTGCGCTGCAGGGCGACATAGCGACCCTTGGGGCCCATGGTGACGGTAACGGCATCGGCCAGAGTGTTGACGCCCTTGGCGAGCTTAGCGCGGGCATCGGTATTGAACGTAATGTTCTTTGCCATGGTAGGTAATCCTCCAAAAGAAATGTGACTCACGTCGCCGCTTCCGAGTCCTATGCGGCGACCGCGTTCAAAGACGAATCAGAGAGCCTGATGAGACTAGGCCTCGACGACGGCGTAAATGTCGTCGGCGCGCATCAGCAGATACTTCTCGCCGTCGACCTTGACCTCGTTGCCACCGAACTTGCCGTAGATGACAACGTCGCCTTCCTTGACGTCCATGGGGATGCGCTCACCCTTGTCGTTGACCTTGCCAGCGCCAACGGCAACGACGGTGCCGCGCTGCGGCTTCTCCTGAGCGTTGCTGGCGATATACAGACCAGAAGCGGTCTTCTGCTCGGCCTCGTCGGGCTTGACCAGAACACGATCTGCAAGCGGTTTCAATGACGACATGCTTGTCTCCTCCTTTTTGGGCCGCGTGGTTATGCCACGCGAATTAACCCCATTTGTTTGCGTACGCGTTGAATGGTACCCACGAATGGCGGGTTATACAACACAGAGTCAAAAAATCTTATTTTTTGGCACTTAGATTTTCTGAATGCCGGGGGGATAACTTGTGCGCAGCTCCCGTGTGGCGCCGGAGGGGCGGGGCATAAGGTTTCCTGCTCGGGCAGTCCTGCTCGCACGAAGGCCACATTAAGTGGCCTTCGGCTCGTGCGGAACTCGCGACAAACCTTATGCCCCGCCCCTCCGGAGCCACACGGGAGCCAAGTTAACTAGTTCGGGCGCGGCATTCAGAAACGTCAGTGCAGCAAAATGGCGATGTGGATAGGAACATGGGCATGGCTTTCGCTGCACGCACGGGTCCCCTGGGGAGCACCGTGCATTTTTGGGAGTATTCAGCAGACCAGGATGGCTGTATACGCGCCAGACACATCTTATTGGTCCCAAGGACGCCTTCGACCGGCGATTTGGGTCGGCAGGCAGACCCCATCAGGGCATAAAGGCATGCCTCGTGCCTGCCCGGACGCCAAAATGACGTCAATCCCCATGACATTACCCGACCGCAACGGCGCCGGCAGAGCTCGCAGTGCTGAATACTCCGTTTTTTGCACGGCCCAGGCGGGGGTACATCAGGGCCAGAAAGAACATCCCAACCTTTTTATGCAATCTGTAATGGGAAGTATGCAAAACACCATGAGGCAGCATTGCAAATGTCCAATTTGAACGCGCGGGGCAGCAGCGCCTCCACCCCACGCACAAATCCGGCAGAGCAGGGACGCTCATAACGAGTCCCCACCGATATGCAGACGTGGCTCGAGCGCCATCCCAAAATAAGTCGCCCGGGCCGAGTTTAACGACACGGCATGAGCATCAGCGCTCGTAGATTACGTTACCTGCCAGGTAGGTGGCCTGAACGTTGGTGGCCTGAAGCTCTTGGGGGTCAACGGTGAGCGGGTTTTGGTCCAAGACTACCAGGTCAGCATACTTGCCGGGCTCCAAGCTGCCGAGGTTTTGCTCGTCGCCTGCTGCATAGGCGCTGCCCAAGGTGTAGTTGCGCAAAGCCGTTGCCGCGTCGATGCGCTCGCTCGGCAACCAGCCGCCCTCGGGCCAGTGGCTTTTGGGGTCCTGGCGCGTGATAGCCGTGTAGAGCACGTCCATGCTGGTAACGGGCGTGATGGGGCTGTCGGTACCGAAGGCTTGGCGAATGCCGCGCTGCTTATAGGTTGCGAACGGCCACATGATGCGGCTGCGCTCCAAGCCCAAATCGCGCTCCGGTCCACCCGGGTCGAGCGTAATGTGGCAGGGCTGGCTCGAGGCGACCACGTTGAGCTTGCGCAGGCGGTCGATGTCCTCGGGCAGGAGGTTCTCCAGGTGCTCGAGCGTGTTGTGGCCGTGCTGGGGCAGGCCGTACAGACCGGCGGCTTCCTCGAAGATATCCAGCGCGGCATGAATCGCACCGTCGCCGATAACGTGGATGCGCACGGCGCGGCCGCGCTCCGCAGCCGCCAGAACCAGCTTGCGCATGCGCTCGGCGGAAACCGTCAGACGGCCTTGGTCGCCCGGGAAGCGCGGATTGGTATAGGGCTCGGTGAGATATGCCGTATGTTCGCTCGACACGCCGTCAAAGAACTGCTTAAAGCCCGGCGCCGAAAGCAGTGCGTTGTTCGCGTAACGTGCCTGCAGCTCTTCTAGACGCGACTGGTCATCCAGCAGCGTGGGGAACAGATGGGCACGAATGCCCAGCTTGCCGGCTGTCTGCAGTTTGTCGTAGACGTCGTCGCGGATAAAATCGCAGCCCGGCATGGGCATGAGCGACATGTCGCAGATCGAGGTGATGCCCTGCTCGGCCATGCGCCTCATTTGATCGGCGTAAGCGCTTGCGATGCGATCTTCGCCCAGCCACTCAAGGCAGCGCGGCAACAGCTGCATGGCGGCCGCCTCGTGAGCAATGCCCGTGAGCTCACCGTTTGCGTCCTTGTCGTAGCTGCCGCCCGCTGGCGGCTCGCTATCGCGCGTGACGCCGAGCGCCTCGAGAGCGCGACTGTTGAGCCACAGCGTGTGGCCGTCGCCCGAGTACATAACGCAAGGACGATCGGGAAATACCGCATCGAGCGACGCCTTGGTAGGATGCTCGGGCGGGTCCCAACGGTAGTCGCGCCAGCCCTGCGTCACAACCCAAGCGTCGTCGGGCAGATCCTGGGAAAACTCGAGCGCGTGCCGCACCAGCGCCACCTCGGACGTGCCCCCATCCATGAGCATATACGGCGAGGAACCGACCGAGGTATGAAAGAAGTGCAGATGAGCGTCATGGAAACCGGGGCAGACAAACTGCTCGCCGTAGTCGATAACCGGCGTGGCGGAAGGCGCGGCGGCGATCACGTCATCGGGCTTGCCGACTGCGACGATACGGTCGCCTGCGATGGCAATCGCCAGCTCACGGGCGGTATCGATGCCATCTTGCGAGGTAAAGACGTTCTTAGAGCGGATAATCCGATCGATATGTTGCATGGGCATCCCCATCTCTGGCAGGAAATTCAACACCCCCGAGTGTACTCCACCGCCACAGCTGCAAAACGTCAAGCGGTAAACGGCACCTTTCCCAACCCCAACGGCCTCGCCTGCCCCTTGGGGACGGGGTAGAAATGGTAGATTTCAAGCTTGAAAGCCGCATTCAAGGCTGCGTGCACAAGCAATTTGGACCTGTCAAGGTTACGGAGGTATCCATTTCTACCATTTCTGCCCCGTCCCCAAGTGGCAGGTGGCATACTGGAAAGAGCCTGTACGATTTTGCGATAAACCAGCAAGGAGCAAATCGACCATGACGAAGACCAAGGCACAGCAAATTATGGCAGCGACCGAGGCTCGCGCGGCTGATGACGTCACCGCAGCCATCCAAGATATCGCCGCCGAGTTTGAGCCCTACATCATCAAGCAGCGCCGGCACTTCCATAAGCACCCGGAGTTGAGCCTCGCCGAAGAGCGCACGACTTCTGACATCGCCAACCAGCTCGACGCCATGAATATCCCCTACGAGCGCCCGCTTAAGACGGGCCTGGTGGCGACCCTTCGCGGCACCGCACCCGACGCCTACCGCGAGGACGGCACGCCGCGCCGCCGCATCCTGCTGCGCGCGGATATCGACGCCCTACCCGTCACCGAGCAGACCGGCGAGGAGTTCGCCAGCGTCAACGAGGGCTGCATGCACGCCTGCGGCCACGACTGCCACATTGCCATGATGCTCGGCACGCTGCAGATCCTGCGCCATATGACCGACGACATCCACGGCGAGGTCCGCATCGTCTTCCAACCCAGTGAGGAAAACGGCCAAGGCGCCAAACTCATGATCGGCACGGATGTGCTCGACGGCGTCGATGGCGCCTACGCCGCACACATCTGGAGTGAGGTCGACGCCGGCACCGTAAGCTGCGAGCCCGGTCCGCGCATGGCCAATACCGACTGGTTCCGCATTGATGTCCGCGGCACCTCGTGCCACGGCGCCATGCCCCAGCGCGGCCACGACGCCGTCATGGTGGCGGCCGAGATCGTCAACGCCCTGCAGACCATCGTTTCGCGCGAGATCAGCCCCTACGAACCGGCCGTCATTACCGTCGGCGAGCTGCACGGCGGCACTGCGCGCAACGTTATCGCCGGTACCGCCTACCTCGCCGGCACGGTGCGCACCTATGGCGATTCGACGCACGAGGAAATGCCCGAGCTCATGCGCCGCATCGTAGAGCACACTGCGGCGGCCCTGGGCGCCGAGGCTGAACTTACCGACTACACCATCGCCAACTACAAGGTCGAAAACGACGTCGCCTCGAGTGAGCGTTGTCGTCAGGCCGTGGTCAAGTGTCTGGGTGCAGCCGGCGAAGGCCATTATCGCGGCACGCTTTCGGGCGAGGATTTTTCGGAGTACCTGCGCCGTGTACCGGGTGTGCTTGCCTTTGTGGGCACGCGCAACCCCCAGATCGGCGCCACCTATGCCCAGCACTCCTGCTTCTATAAGATCGACGAGAGCGTGCTCGCCAAGGGCTCCATGGTAGCCGCTCAGTATGCTATCGACTTTTTGGCCGAGCCCACGCAAGAGGAGCTCGACGGCCCCGCTATCGCCGCAGTCGCCGAAAACAATCCTGCCTTGGCCGCCAAGTTACGCTCTGCCAAGGCGATGTCCGCCGAGGCTCGTGACGCCATCCATGATGCCCGCACGGCTCGCCATGCCGCAATCAAGGGCATCCACGAAGCTCGCACCGCCGCTCGTCACGAAGAGAAGCATGGCGAGTAGCCGTCACACCCACCCGTAACAACCTGGCTAGAGCAAAGCGGGGGCGAACGTTATCTCAACGTTCGCCCCCGCTTGTGTGTCGACTGCTTTTCTAGCGTGTCCTCCGTTACGACAGGTAAGAGCGAAGGATGGTGAGCCAGCGTGGGGTTTCGAGGTGGATGATATCGTCGGGGACTCCGGCGGGCGCATGGCCGCCAAAGAGTAGACCGGCATCTGCCGGATTGATGAGGCGCACGATCCATACGGCGACGACCAGCACGCACAGAACAATAACCGCAATGTCGATGCCGCGCTTTAGCTTGCTCGATGCCACCTCCTCGCGCACGAACGCGAGCACGAACGCAATCGGCACCACCCAAAAAAGCGGATGATAAGCGAAGGCCGCCGCAAAATCGAGGCGCAGCGCCGCCAGCCAGGCCCTCGTCATGCCACATCCCGGGCAGGGAATGCCCGTCATCAGGCGAAACACGCAGCCGATGTCGAGCAGGTAGAGCGCAAGCCAGGCGACAAAGAGCACACCGATGCAAGAAAGGGCGCGGCGAATGAGTTCCGCCGCGCCCTTATGTCCCTGGGAGCTGTTCACGCCGCTCTTATCGTTAGGCACGAACGCCAAGACGGGCGTTGTAAGCCGTTGCCATGGCATTGGTGTTCTTGATGATGATGTTCATGGCAAAGATGGGGCCAAGGCCGCACAGCAGCGCGCCGACAATCTGCCACATAAGAACGGTGGTGCCGTTCTCCTGGAACGTCAGGCCATAGCGAGGAGCGTTAGCCTGCAGGCGGTTACCGATCTTGTAGTACCAGTAGAGTCCGTAGAAGCCGCAGGTCACAAACGACAGCAGGATGAATGTCGCCAGACCCGGCGTGGAATCGCCGTCGTCCTGGCACATGACATTGATGTCGCGGGCGAGGCAATAGAGGAAGTAATACGAATAGATGCCGCAGGTCACGATGGAAAGCAGGAGCCAGCCGATCACGCCACGGTCGGTCTTAACCGGAGCATAGCCCATCGGGGCAGGTGCAGGCTGCTGAGCATACTGCTGCTGCCCGGCGTACTGCTGCTGAGGCTGAGGCTGAACTGCCTGAACCGGAGTAGGCTGAATCTGCGTGGGCTGCGGAGCAGGCTGGGGCTGAGGTGCGGGCTGGGGCTGAGGCGCGGGCTGCGGAGCAGGAGCAGCGGAAGCCGCACCGACGGCAGAACCGCAGACGGGGCAGAATTTGGCATCATCCGAAATGGGAGAACCACAAGTGGGACAGAACATAAGCTTCTCCTTTTCCTAAGGCGTTGCACGCCTTCAAACCTTACATGACTATGTTCTCAACAATAGCCGCGACGTTGTTGCGCAACATTGACCAATTTCCGAGAAATTTTGCTGCAACCGTTTTCCCAGGCATTTTCTTGCTTTCGCAGTAGAAAAAGGCACCCCGGGCTCAGTTGCCCAGGGCGCCTCGACCGACTATTCGGTTTGATTGTTTTCGGCAGCAGGATTATCGCCCGGCTCATCCGCCGGCGTGGCAACGGCATTCCAATCGGGTTCCGCAGGCGTCGCCTCGGGCGCAGGCGCGGGCGCGGGTGCCGGGGCAGGTGCAGGCGCGGGTGCAGGCGCGGGTGCCGGGGCAGGGGCAGGCGCAGGGGCAGCACCAGTGGCGGCCGTGGGATTGAACCCCGCAGGAGCAGGCTTCTTCTCACCCGGGAGCACGAACGTCAGGACATCGTCGGTATCCTCATCGGCCCACTCGCTGGCATGGCGCGCGGCCCAGTAGCCAACGGCACGATATTTGAGCATCGTGCCAAACACATTCAGGAACACGGTGACAAAGGCAACGATCATCAGGAACAGGATGAGCGTAATGCCGCCACCCTCGATGATAGCCTCAAGACCCGAAGGACGAGAATAGTAGCCATAGCTGCTAATGCCCAGCGCGGCAACAAAGCCAAAGATGGCGGTGAAAATCCAGGTGATGATATTGGAAACAATGCCCGTCAAAAACTCGGGGAGAATCGAGGCGCAGAACAGCTTGCCCAGGTTGGCCTTATAGGACTTCCAGACCTTCTCGAGCGAAAACGCGCTTTCCACGCGACCGGCGACTGCAAAGTGCATCACGGCAGCGTCACCAAACATCTTAAAGAAAATGCCCAACACCGCCGATACGATCATGGCAAAGACAAGCAGACCCATCGACCCGATGAGTGCACCCTCGAGGCCGCTCGAACCGAAGTAATAGTACGAACCAACGGCACCGATCACAGCGCTCTCAAGCACCGAGAACACCACGCCAATCACTGGAATAATGGCCACGAACCCGAGTACGTTCGTAATGACAGACGAGAAGATGCCCAGTCCAAAGGAGGTCGAGCGCAGCAGCGGACGCTCCATGCCGTTATCGTCCTTGAGCGACAGGTCGCGACCCCACTCGATTGCAAAGCCAGCGCCGCACACGCTTGCCACGTAAGCGAGCAAAAAGCCAATGGCCGCCGCGATGCCACCGATAACGGGGATAAACAGCACCAGCACCGATACGACGCAGATCAGCGCCGGCAAAAAGGCAATCTGACATACGCGAACCAGGGCGCCGGGAACCTTTATCATGTCGTTGAAGGCCTGCGCCATGCAGCCCTTGGGCACGTTCATAGCCGGCTGGGACGCAACGAACGGCTGCGGCTGGGGCTGGCCCTGCGGGACGGAACCGGCAGAGGCATGGGGGGCCTCGGTATTAGGGGCACCGCACACGCCGCAGAACTTGTCGTTATCGCCCATGGGGGCGCCACACTGCGAACAGAACATCGAAATCATCCCTTCGTATCTAGAGCGAATCACCTGGATCGCAAACGACGTCTTTGGCAACATTATCGCGCAATGTGGGGACAAATACCCCAAGATGACCGATTTGAAACGTAGGCGGCTTTATTCAATGGTTCGAAGGGTATATCCGCGCTAGTTCGTGCCGCGGAAGCCCTTGCCCACGATCTCGGAGCTGTCAACGATTGTGATAAACGCATCTGGATCGATATCGCGGGTATAGCGGCGCAGTTGCACTGCTTCGCGACGGCTCAGCACGCTCATGATCACCGTCACGCAATTGCCCGAGAAGGCACCGTAGCCGCGGCTGATCGTTGCCGTGCGGTTGAGATGCTTGACGATAAACTCCTCGACTTTGCGTGGCTCTGCGCAAATAATCGTACAGACCTTGCGCAAGTGAATGCTCTCGATGGCCTTGTCGACCACAAGCGTCTTGGCAAACAGGCCGAGCACGCAGTACAGGCCAACGCGCGGACCGTACAAAAAGGCCGCGATGGTCACGATGCCGATATCGACCAGTAGCAAGGCGCGTCCGATCTCGAGCGTCGTGCGACGCTTGAGGATCATGGCAAGGATATCGGTGCCGCCCGTCGAGGCGCCAATATCAAAGACAATGGCACTGCCCAGCGCCGGCAAAATCACGGCAAAGCACAGGTCGAGCCACATATCTCCCGTCATCGAAACATCCGTCGGAATGAAGAGCTCAAACAGCGAGACGTAGGCCGAAAGCGCAAACGAGGCAAAAACGCTCCACAGGATTGCCTTGCGCTCCAAAAAGATAAAGCCCAAGACGACGAGAACCGCATTGATGATCCACATAAAGACGCCGACGGGCAGAGTCGGGAACAGCGTGGAAAGAATGACCGACACGCCCGAGGTTCCGCCGAAGGCAAAGTGATTGGGGGTTTTAAAGGCCACGATGGCGAACGCCGTGAGGATCAGGCCCAGATTGAGCTCGGCGAAAAAGCGCGGGAAGCCCGGCTCCTGGCTGCGCTTTTGACCGGCACGCTCGCCGCGCTCGATATCGGCGCGATCGACCACGCGCTCCATCGGCACCACGGGAGGACGATGCACCTCCTCGGCGGCACGCGATGCCGCCTCTGCCGCGGCGGCCTCAATCGCCCATGCCTTGCTTTCTGTTTCGTGCTCGTCGGCCATTACGGCAACCCCTCGTTAACAATTTGGAAACAATGCGCCCATTAGGGTAACGCGGAACGCGAAGATTGCAACCCTAAGTTAGACGAGCGGAATGACTACATCGAGGGCATATAGAAAACGGTCGACCGCACTTTTGCTTGCGCGGTCGACCGTTTAGCGTTTTCGCAGGTAAAACCTATCGAAACAAACCTGTCCCTATTTGGTAGGTTACTCGTGCTGGCTGGTGCGATGCTCGTACTCCTCGGGGGTGATGACATCCTCGATGCGCAGGTTGACGCCTGCCACCTCAAGGCCGGTCATCGCGGCCAGACGCTCGGTCACGCGCGCCTTAACGTCGTCGAAAATCGCGGGTGCGTAGGCGCCGTACTCGATAATGACGGAAATGTTGACGACCACGCGGTTGTCATCGGTGACCTCGACCGTCACGCCCTTGGTCAGGTTCTCGGCACCAAACTGCTCCTGAACAAAGTGCATAAGGTTGCCCTTCATGCCCAGGACGTGCGGCACCTCGCGGGTGGCCATGGCGACGATCTTCTCGATCACACCGTTGGAATAGGTCAGCGAATCCTCGGACTCGTCCGCTTCCTCATCATCCTCGTCCGCATCGTCGGCGGGCTCGGCCTCGACGAGCGCCCCGTCCTCGAGCGTTACGTCCTCAGCCTCGGCGGCGACGGTCTCGTCTGCCTCGAGCTCGGTATCGGCCACATCGACCTTCGTGTTAAAAGCCATGGTTCCTCCTTATGCCCACCGCACACGCGGCGGTCGAATACATACTAGCGGCCGCTAAACAGACGGCCGAAGAAGTTGACGATCCCGTTCTCGCCGTCACGGATCTGGCCAATCACGGCGCCGATCAGCACAAAGAATGCGATGACGAGTGTGTCCCACAGGCCGAGCGTGAGCACCAGCACGGCGAGCACAAAACCAGCGACGGCTCCGAGCGTGGTGTTGGGATGACGGACGGCATAGCTCCAGATGGCCGCCCCCGTACCCTTGATGAGACCCATGGCCTCGTCAAAGTCGTTGGCGACCGCGTCATGCGACTCGGTGCTCTCCGCCTTGGAATCGACGACCTCGCTCGCCGGCGCAGCGCTCTGATCGATGGTCAGGCGCGGGGTGCGGACAGTCTTGTCTTGGTTGGTATCACTCACCGGAAACCTCCACGGTCTGGACGGTAGTCTTGGACGGCAAAAAACGGACGCGCGCGGTCGTGCCCGGCGTGCCGAGCATGGTGTCGCAGGCCTCCTCGATACGTTGCTGCATCGCGGTTGCAAGGGAGGCCACGTCCCGGTCATCGAGCGCGATGGCGTCGACCTTAAAACGGACGAGCGATTCGTCGGAACCCTGCACGCGCGCCTCGACATGCTCGACCATCACACGGTCGTCGCGCTCTGCCGCAGCGCGAGCGCACGAGGAAAGCGCTGCGAGGGTGACCTCGATGTTGCGCTCCCCCGCCGGATGCACGCAGGACGGCTCGCGACGCGCGAACATCAGGCGGAAAAACCCGATGAGCACGCCAAGTGCCACGATGGCGGCGCACACCGTAACGACGACGCGAGGCATGGTGTCACGCAACAGCAGCATAAAGCGATACGTATACGGTCCCCAGAACTGGCAGACAAGCGTGCCCAGCGCCACGATGGCGGCGGCAAGGTACACGATTGCTAGGGCTCGTTTGAGTACGCGCACGCGCGCTCCCTTCAGGTTTCGGTCCACAGAATGCAAAACGATTCGCATCATTATAAAAGAGCCGGGTCCGGTGCCATACGCACGCGGATCCGGCTCATCTATTCCACGAGGCTTGTATGCTCGCTTCATTATGCCCAGATATGCACGGCTTAACCCGTGCAGGCGCTACTCCTCCTCGAGGGCAGCGATGACCTCGTCGGTCATGTCCATGGTGCTGTAAACATCCTGAACGTCGTCGAGCTCCTCGAGACGGTCGATGAGGCGCTGGACCTTCTTGGCGTCGGCACCGGAAACCTCGGTCGGGGTGGTCGGAACCATAGTGGTATCGGAGCCCTTGACCTGGATGCCCTGCTCCTCGAGCGCCTTGGAAACAGCCATGACGTCGTTGGCGGCGGTCCAAACGATCCACTCCTCGCCGGCGTCCTCGTAGTCGTCGCCACCGGCCTCGGCGATAGCCATCATGAACTCTTCCTCGTCACCGGCAGCACCGTTGGCGATCATGGTCTCCTTCTTGGCGTTCTCGTCCAGGATCTCCTTGGCGACGACGATCTGGCCCTTGCGCTCAAACTGGAAGGCGACGGAGCCGGAGGTGCCCAGGTTGCCGCCAGCGTGGGAGAAGGCGGAACGGACATCGGCGGCGGTACGGTTGCGGTTATCGGTCAGGCAGTCGACGTAGACGGCAACGCCGGCGGGACCATAGCCCTCGTACACGATGTTCTCGTAGACGGCGGCATCGGCACCCGAACCGAAGGCCTTGTCGATAGCGGACTTGATCTTGTCCTTGGGCATGGACTGAGCCTTGGCCTTGGCAACGGCAGCGGCGAGGCTGGCGTTGTTCTCGGGCAGCGGGTCGCCGCCGAGACGGGCAGCAACGGTGATGTTGCGGCTCAGCTTGGAGAAGAGGGCGGAACGCTTGGCGTCCTGCGCGCCCTTACGATGCTTGGTTGTGGCCCACTTAGAGTGTCCGGACATACGTGTCTCCTATCGGTTTCGACCTAAAGCCCAGCGCAGATGCTCGGGCAATATAAACAAACGTCGTTATGATATACCTAGTGGCCTGCGAGATAAACCCCAAAATGAAGGCGTCGTGATGATGCAGCCCCTTGGTGCAAAGCAACCTGCCCCCTTTGCACCAAGTTAGAACCAGAGAAGGTCGCTGCGGGTGATGGTGGCGCCGATGGCGAAGGGCATGCAGGCGATGACTGGATACAGGTAGCGCATGTAGGTCGAGCCGTTGCAGGGACCGATCAGGCACACGGCGAGCACGCCCAGCAGCGGCACCCAAATGGCCAGCCCGCGCCACGAATGACGACGTAGCAGATAGACCACCACAGCGATCATGATCCACACATAGGTAGCCGAGCTCATGGTGAGCGAGATAAACGGGATGCGTTGTACTGCCACGCGATACAGGTTGATCAGGTGGTCGCACCAGCGCACAACCTTGCTATCGACCGGATGGAAGTCGAAGTACTTGAGGTTATCGGGCTTCGCCATGATCTCGGCACTGCGCGCCGTGCTGTAGACCCACGCATCGCGGGCACTCGGATAAAAGTAGCCGTAGTAGTTATTGATGAGCGCCGAGATATAGCACTCGGGATCCTTTTTGAACATCTGGGCCCACACCTCAAAATAGGCCTTGATGTCCTCCTGCGAGGCGTACTCGTTAAAACAGTTTTTTACGGCATCCGACTTATCCGGGTTGTAGCGACGGCCCAGATTCTCGTACTTGAGCACCCGATCGATCGCAGCGCGTTCCTTATCGGTCACCAGACCGTCGCAGGGAGCTTCCTCAATCGTGCCGTCGTCTTTGACCTTGGGGTTAACGCCCGAATTAAGGCCGTCGTGCTTTTGGACGAAGCGCGCCGTCTGTTGAAACGGAATCGAGAGGATCTCGCGCTTGGAGCCCGGCGTGATATCGTGCGCGGGCATAAAGACCTTGGTAAAGTACATGTTGGAGGCAAGGCAGAGCACGAGCACCGCGAGAACGCCGGCCCAGCGGAAGCGCGGCGTGGCGCATGAGGGTGCGACGCCAGACTGTTTGACCACGCGACGGGCCACATGCGCGTCCCAGGCGCAAAACGCCGCCGCGATCACGCAGGCCGCCAACGGAAAGACCAGGCCGCCATTGCGCAAAAACGTGGAACCCATGGCGCCCAGCACGAGCAACAGCCAGTCGTGGCGCGCAAAGAGCACAGGCGTGCGCTCGCCCGCACGCTCGGCATTGACATCGCGACGGGGCAGGCCACATGCCACGAGCTTGACGGTCTGAACGAGCAGTACCAGAAACGCATCGGCAAACAGTACGTCTTTGGTCAGCAGCGCCGCGTAGTTGGAGAACATCGGCATAAACGCAAAGAACAGCAAGATGACGCCGCGGACCGGCAGGCTCACGCCCAGCTTGCGCAGCGACGATATGGAATAGGCCACGCAGGCGGCCGTGATGACAAATTGGGCGCAGGTGTAGATGGCTAGACCCGCATTGGCGCTATTGAATAGCGAAAACCCCAGTTGCACACACGAGCCGATGATGGCCGTGTGCACCACCGGATGATGGCCGTTGATCAGCACGTTGGGGTTAAGCAGGCGCAGGTAGTCGCTCGTGCCGTTGGGGTAGTTGAACCATTGGCGAATCTGCGCGCCCGTATCTCCCATAAAGAGGCCGGGCAGCGAGGCGATAAGCGTGGGCGCCCAGACAATCATGAGTACAAGAAACGGCCCAACAAAAGGATGGACCGAGAGCACGGCGTGGGTAACACGCCACACGCGGCCAAAATGCGCCTCCGAAAACGGAATGCGGCGAGAACTCAACCAATCCAAAAACTCAAAAGCCAGATAGAAGGACACAATCGCCAGAAGCATCCAGCCCGCGCCGCCAATCCAGGCGCAGATAACGCGCGCCTTGTCGCCCAGCACAATCTCGGCCGAATCGGTGAGGTCGTAACTGCGGCCGAACACCATGCAGACGGCAAAGAATAGCGACGGCAGCACGACCGAGGGGCGCCAAGCGTCACCGCGGCCAAAGAACACATAGCGAAACGGCAGCGTGAGCAGGCAGGCCAGCGCGAGCAGCATCACAGCGTCGGTATGGCCGGCAAATGAGAGGAGTACCTCGTAGCACACGTAAAGCATGCCCGAGGCCTTTGGATCGATCGCCAGGACCGCGTTGCTCGACACCGGGGCGGGATCGATGGAAAACGCCGTGGTCGCCAGCAGGGCGAGCAAAAATGCGACGAGCGTCTGCTTGGCGGGATAGCGCTTAAACCAAACGATGCGGGCGGCATCGCGCGCAGCCGTTGTGGAGAGATCGGAATCCTTCACAGTCCGAAAAGCCTTTCTAGAAACCTGCCAAAAAGGGACAGGTTTATTTTGGCAGGTTTTATCTGGGGAAACGTTACGGTTCTGTCATCGTTGCCTGGCAAAACCACCACAAAGGTGCCTGTCCCCTTTGTGGTGTATGTGGTGGTTAGGCGTCGAGATAGATGCGCTGGGGACGGTTGCGACGGAGGGCAAAAATGATGAGCGCCAGGCCGGCGATCACGAGCGGCAAACTCAGCAGCTGGCCCATGGTGATGACGCCGCCCAGCAGATAGCCCAGCTGGGCATCGGGCACGCGCACGAACTCAACGAAAAAGCGGACAATGCCGTACCCCATCACAAACACACCCATAAACGTACCCTGGGGCAGCAGCGGTTTTTTGCGGCTGAGCACCTGCAGAATGCAGAAGAGCACAATGCCCTCGAGAAATGCCTCGTAGAGCTGGGATGGATGGCGCGGCACATCGCCCGCGGTGCCGCCAAAGATCACGCCCCAGGGCAGATCGGTCGGCTTGCCCCACAGCTCGCCGTTGACAAAGTTGGCGCAGCGCCCCAGGCACAGGGCCAGCGGAGCACCGATAACGGCAAGGTCGGCGATGGTCCAGGCGTCGAGCTTGTACATACGGCACACGAGCACGCCGCCGATGATGCCGCCCACCAGGCCGCCATGGAAACTCATGCCGCCTTCGTTGGTGGCAAAGATCTCGAGCGGATGCGCCCAGTAGTAGCCGTCACCGTAAAAGATGACGTAGAACAGACGGGCGCCAATGATGAGGCCAAAGACCACACCAACCACGACACTCATCAGGTCGTCGACCGTAATGTCAAAACCCCAACGACGCTGCGTTCGGTACATGACGACCGCCGTGAGCAGAGCTCCGACCACATAGGCCAAGCCGTACCAGTAGATGGTGATGGGCCCCGCCGAAATGGCGACAGGATCAAGCATATGGTAGAGGTCGTTGAGCATATCGGTCCCCCTGTTCCCTACATACAAATGCGGCCGCGGGCCTTTCGCTCGCAGCCGCACATTTGGGCATGACGTCTATGCGGAGCACATCGCCCGCAGCTTTCGCTTCTCAGAACGGCGCATACTCGTCGTACAGATCCTCGACCTCGCCGGAGGCATTGACCTGCTCGACACGCGTAACGCCGGGCACGTGCTCCTTGAGGATACGCTCGACGCCCATGGAAAGCGTCAGAGCGCTCATGGGGCAACCAGCGCAGGCGCCCTGAAGCTCCAGCTTGACGACGCCCTCGTCATCAACGCCCATATACTCCATGTCGCCGCCGTCGGCCTGCAGGTTGGGGCGAATCTCTTCAAGAACCTTCTTAAGCAGCTCTTCGTTAACAGCCACAGGGGCTCCTTTCTCACAATAACGCGGGCGCGCCCGCGGACAGAGCTATGTTACTACAGCCATGTACCCGCTCGCGAGCCGTCCATGCGCGCGGACACGACTTTCACGAGCAGTTAATTTGACAGTCAATTTGGAACGGGGCTTAATTAGCCGCTTTTGTCAACGCCCGGCGCTCGTACACGCTGCCGCTACTGCTGCGTTTGTTCCCCGGTACCAATGTGGACATCGACGATAACCTGGCGGAAGCTAATGCCACAGGAGTCGAGAATGCGGCGACTGATGCGGCCGTCGTCGGTGTCGGCGTACTTATTGTCCAGATAGACAACCTCGCCCACACCTACCTGCGCCAGGATTTTGGCACAGTCGTGGCACGGGAACAGCGTGACGTAGACCGTGGAACCCTCAAGGTCCTTGAGCGAGCCGCGGTAGTTGAGCACGGCGTTGGCCTCGGCATGAACTACGTAGTTATGTTTGTCCTGCAGCGGGTCATCGCTCGTGCCCCACGGGAAAAAGTCGTCGTTGAGCGCCGAGGGCGTACCGTTGTAGCCCACCGAAAGAATGCGGTGGTTGGTGCTGGCGATGCACGCGCCCACCTGCGTATTGGGATCCTTGCTGCGGCGCTGCGCAGCGATGGCCACGCTCATAAAGAACTCGTCCCAGCTAATAACGTCGCGGCGCTTGCCCGACGCGGTTTGATGAAGATCGTCCGACATGGCAGACACCTCCGAAATCGAAATAGTTTGGCCCATTGTAGCAGGTGAAAGGCGGGGCTGTTTCCTCCCGGCGCCGACGTCCTTGGCTTTATGCGCGGCGAGGCTTTTGGTTGATGCGGTACAGCTCGGCGAGACCCCGCAGCGTCAGCGCGTCGTCTACCGTCAGGCTGTGGCCGACCAACGCCGCGAGCGCCTCGGCATCGTCGCCGGTGATGACAATGGGCACGCTGCCCTCGCCTGCCGCCTTGGTCGAGCGCATCTCGGCAAGCACCATGTCGAGCATGCCGTCGATACGGGCCACCTCGCCCAAGACCACGCCCGAGCGCATGGCCTCGCGCGTATTGCGACCGATCACATGCGTGGGTGCCGAGGGCTCGACTTGCGGCAGGCGCGCCGCAGCGGCCGAGAGCGAGCGAGCGCCGAGCGCCAGCCCCGGCGCGATAACACCGCCGACAAAGGTTCCGCGCGCATCGATGACCTCGATATTGGTCGTAGTGCCCAGGTCGATCACGATGCACGGAGAGCCGTAGACGGCACGGGCCGCCACGGCGTCGGCGATGCGATCGGGACCGATCTCGGCCGGGTCGTCGTAGTGCACGGGCATGCCGGTCTTAAGTCCCGGCCCCACGGTGAGCACGCGCCCCGTGCAGGTACGGGAAAGTGCCGCCTTCCACGGGCGCTCGAGCGCCGGCACCACGCAGCTCAGCACTGCTGCCGCGGGAACGAGCACACCAGGCATGCCCGCATCGGCTGCCAGTGCGCCCATGACCCGCGCGAGCCTCATGCGCGCCTCATCGGCCGTAATGCTCGGCGGCGTCGTGATCTCGCACGTCGCAAGCGGGCATTCCTGCGCCGCGGCCGAATCCTCGGCAAACAGACCAAAGCGAATGAACGTGTTGCCCACGTCGACCGTCAATATATATGCGCACCCATTAAGCATCGTCGGCGCTCCTTTCGTCTGCCCAGCAGTATATCGCCTACCCGAACCAGCCATCCCAGGTAGTCATTTTGGGACGGGGCTATTTTAGCTACCCCAATATGTCGGTTGATATTTGCCCCAATCCCAGATAATTCGTCGACTGTCAAAGGGTAGCTAAAATAGCCCCGTCCCAAAATGACTACCTTGCCGCTATACTGATGCGCGGTCGTGCGCGAGCTCACGCGGCGGCCCTTGGTAACCCGACTTCCCGCGCCGTATCCGTAGCGGCGCTTTCGGGGGAAGCGGATATACGCAAAGGAGTTCTATATGGGCAATCCCTCGAACCGCACTTCTATGCGCGGTCAACTCACGCTGCGCGGCGTCGTCATCGGCGTCCTTGGCTGCGTGATTATCACGGCAAGCTCGGCCTACACGGCCCTCAAGATGGGCGCCCTCCCCTGGCCGATCATTTTCGCTGCCGTCATCTCGCTGTTCTTCCTTAAGCTCATGGGCAATGCCAGCCTCAACGAGGCCAACGTTACCCACACCATCATGTCCGCGGGTGCCATGGTCGCCGGCGGCCTGGCGTTTACCATCCCGGGCGCCTGGATGCTGGGCTATGCCGACCAGATCAGCTGGCTCGACATGTTTATCGTGGCGCTCGCCGGCACCATCTTGGGCCTTCTGGCAACGGCGCTCATCCACCGTCACTTTATCGTGGACGCCGCGCTGGAGTTTCCCACCGGCAACGCCGCAGCCCAGACCCTGCTTGCTACCGAGGCCGGCGGCAAGACCGGCAAGCAGCTCTTTGGCTCCATGGCCATCGCAGGCATCTATAGCGTGCTGCGCGACGCCCTGGGCGTGGTGCCCAGCATGCTGTGCACGCTCAATATCCCCGGCGTGACCTTTGCCATCTACAACTCGCCCATGTTGCTGTCCATCGGCTTTTTGGTGGGCTTTGCCCCCGTCGCCTTCTGGTTTGCCGGCGCGCTGCTGGGCAACTTTGGCATTATCGTCGGCGGCACCGCTGCCGGCCTGTTCGATATTGTGACCGCGCAGGGTATCGTCAAGTCCTTAGGTATGGGCCTTATGATGGGCTTTGGCGTCGCCGTCGTCCTTAAAGACATCCTGCCGCAGGTCGCCGGTATCGTCTGCGGTCTTGCCGCCGACAGCTCCACCGACACCGACGAGCAGTCGCTCATCTCGGGCTCGCTTAAGCTCGACGCCGGCATCATCGGCCTGGGCACCGCCGCCATCGCCGTGATCATCGCCGTCGCGCTCGACCTTGGCCCCGTCCCAGCCGTCATCGTCACGCTGTTCACCTTTGTCACCACCATCATGAGTGCGCAGAGCTGCGGTCAGACGGGTATCGACCCCATGGAGATCTTTGGCCTCATCGTCATGCTCATCGTAGCGGCCTTCGCGCAGCTTGCGCAGGTCAAACTGTTCTTTATCGCCGGCATCGTGGCCGTGGCGTGCGGCCTTGCGGGCGACGTCATGAACGACTTTAAGGCCGGCGCCGTGCTGGGCACCAACCCGCGCGCACAGTGGATCGGCCAGGCCATCGGCGGCATCGTGGGCGCACTGGTCGCTGCCGCCGTCATAGTCGCGCTCGTCACCGCCTATGGTCCGGACGCCTTTGGTCCCGACAAGAGCTTTGTGGCCGCGCAGGCAAGCGTAGTCGCCACCATGGTCTCGGGCATCCCGAGCGTGCCGTGGTTCGCAGGCGGTTTTATCGCCGGCATCGTCATGTATTGGCTCGGCATTCCGGCCATGATGATCGGTCTGGGTGTGTACCTGCCGTTCTACATGTCGCTCACGGCCTTCTTGGGCTCCTGCGTCAAGCTCGCCTACGACAAGTGGGCCGCACACCGCGACGCCGGTGCCGGTCTTTCGGACAAAGAGAAGGCTGCCAAGGATGCTGCCTTCCAGGAGCAGGGCCTGGTCGTCGCCAGCGGCCTGTTGGGAGGCGAGTCTGTCGTTGGCGTTATCCTGGCGTTTGTCTCCGTCGGCCTGAGTCTGCTGGGCTAAACCCAACAACAACGTACCCGTACAGAGCGCAGGGTCGGAGACCATCCGGCCCCGCGCTCTGTATCTGTCGAAACACTCGGCCGCAACCGCATTTGACGTCCCCCTTACCTGCTCGTCTAAGTTTCACGTCAAGATGGCTGCCCCGCCCGCCACGGTGTAGAGTACATGCTGCGAGCGCACCCGCGTTCCTGCGGCAATACGAGGTGGACATGGAACTCGACAAACAACAGATCAAGCGACTACGCAAACGCCATCACCGGCGCCACGGCATTCGACCTGCCCATAGTGAGGCCCTGGAGAACACCGGCCGCTTCCTAAAGCGCGCATTCAACATTCGCGAGGGTCGCGCACCCTATCACGTGATTCGCAAGCGCTTTGTAAACGGGGCGCGGCTGACCGGCTCGCACTTATGCATCCTCATCATCGCCATGCTCATCGCGAGCATCGGCCTCGATATCGACTCGGACATTGCCATCGTGGGCGCCATGCTCATCTGCCCACTCATGGGCTCGGTCCTTGCCATGGCATATGGCATCGCCACGCTCGACCGCGAGATTGCCGTCGAGGCCGTCGCCGGCCTCGCGCTACAGATGGCCTTTTGTCTGATCACGTCTACGCTGTATTTTAAGCTCTCGCCCCTTGGCACCACCACGGCCGCCATCATCGACAACTCGACGCCCACTGTGTGGGATCTTGCCGTCGCGCTCGCGGGCGGCTTTGCGGGCGGGCTGGGCAACTCGCGTGACCAGGAACCTGCCACGCTTATCGCCGGCGTGGCCGTGGCGACCGCGCTCATGCCGCCCCTGTGCGCGGCGGGCTATGGCATCGCCACTGCAAGCGGGTCACTGTTTCTCTCGGCGCTTTATGAGTTTGGCGTCAACGTGGTCTTTATCGCACTGGCTGCCGAAGCCGTGCTGCTTCTTTTGCGCGTGCCGCTCAAGCGCGACCTGAACGGCGACGGTATTGTGACTGCTGAAGAAAACGCCGAGGTCAACGAGCTGTCGCGCAAGGTGCGCCGCCGCATCATCGTGGGCACGGTGATCTTTGCCATCCCCTGCATTATTATGACGGCGGGATCTATTGGCTCGGCGCAGGCCGGCGTGCAAGACGGCTACGGCGTCACTGAAACCACGCGCGAACTTGCGGCGGTGCTGCCGGGCTTTAAGGATTATACCGTCGCCGTCGAGACCTCGGCCGCCGAAGGCGACAAGGAGGGCGTTGTCGAGCGCCAGACTGTCGCTCGCGTAACGACAAGCGAGACGCTCGGGGCGCACGACCGCCGTGTTGCCCGCAAGCTCATCGACCTCAACGTACCCGAACTCGATCGCGTGGAGTTTGACGTGAAGTGATGCGGAACGCGAGGTAGGCTCGGTACGAGCGCGCGCAGCCGCGGGGCACAGGCACAGCCAAGCGCAGCGCTACAGCTCGTACTTGTACACGCGGTAGATGTACTTCTCGGCTTCCATCTCGTACGTGGCAATGGGCAGTCCATAGCGATCGTACTCGGCAAAGGTCTTGGCTATGCCCGATGCCAAGAGCATGCTATTCGAATCGCCGACGCGCTGTGCACTACTTACGTAACCTGAGAACGGCACTGCGATCTGGTCCACAAGCTCGTAGGTGCGCGTGGTCTCGTCCACCGTAAAAATGCGCCCAAACGAATGCGTTCCCTTGCTGTAGTCGGTCACGACCGCAGCGCCCAGCTGGCCCCAGTCGAACTTGGGATAGCTCTCGGCAGCACCAAAGTTGTTGTCGTATAGCAGCACCTGGTAGCGACCAGTCGCGGTCGTCTCGTCGTTTGGCAGATAGGTCACACTATGCTGGCCTGCGTTGAGCGAAAAATCGCCTTGAGCCTGCAGCAACTTGTCCTCAAAGCCCGAGCCGGCCCAAAACTCTGGCGAGCCCATAAGCCAATCGACCGTAGGCGTACCGTAGATATCCGTGAGCTTGATGACCGTTGAGGTCTCGCGCGAGCTGAGCAAAACGGTGCCGCCGCCGAGCCACTGGATCGTGTTGATGTGAATCCAATCCAGGTCGCCGTCCGAGGCAACCTTGGCGCTTGCCTTGAGGTCGGGGAACATATCGCCCAGGTCCACGACGAGAGAGACGTCACCTGTTGTTATGTCGACCTTAATGATGAGGTCCTCTACATTAACGCGATCGTCCTTATCTTTTTTGGCAGCCGCGCGATCGACGTCCAAATCGGCTTCGGAGCCGGCGTGACTCGCCAGCACCAGCAGGTTGCCATCGTCATCGAAAGCGTAGTCGTGGTGTAGCTCGTAGTCGCCCGTGCTCCAGACGTTTACCACCTGGCCGATGGCGTTGATCTGGGCCATCTTGGTAGTCGAGACGCTCATGATCATGCTGCCGTCGCCCGGGAACAGCAGGCGGTGGCTGCGGTAGCCGACAATCGGCACCTCGCCGCGAATCTGGCCGTCGTTGTCGTAGAGGTACATAAAGTCGAGCTTGGACGAGTCGTTGCCCAAGATGGTAAAGAGACCATCGGCAAGCGGCGTATTGGACTCCCCCGACGTGACGGCAAGCTGCTCTTCTTCCTCGCCTTTGAGAGCCGGCGTCTTGACCGTGAACGTCGAGGTGCGGCTGATACCATCTTGTGCCGTGCAAGTGATGGTTACCGTGTTTTTGTGGTTGGGAATGAGGCCGATGACCTTGAACTCGTGTTCCGTGGCCGGCGCGTCGCCGCCGTGGGGCGTATGGGAAAACGCGGCGACCTTGGGCGTGTCACCAGTCTTTTTGCGACCGTCGACCTTGTAGGAGACGGTTACGGAATCCGTTGTCGCAAAGCGAACGTAGCAGCTCAGGGTATCGGTGCCAAAGGGATCCTGCGCAATAAACGGAGTGGTCTCGTTGTAGCCGCCGTCAGCGTACTCGGCATCGAGCCGCTCCTTGATGGCCGCCTGCTTCTCGACGTCGTAGGTCGCGACAATCTGCTTGTGGAGTTTCTTTTGCTCGTCAGTGAGCTCGTTGCTCGAAGTAGATGCGGCGCCCGTGCCGGCCCCGCCGACCGAGCAGCCCATGAGCCCTGTCCCGGCAAGCGCCAGCGTGCCCGCCGCACCCGCAAGAGCCGCTCGGCGCGAAAACAGCCTGCTGTCCTTGTCACTCAATTCCATATCGTTACCGTCTTTGAATACCATTGTTGTTCCCTCATATACCACGGCGTTTTCCCAGCCCTGTCTAATTATGACTCGCAGTTTAACAAACGCCCCTTAATGCAAGTTAAAGCTTGTAGCGATACGGAAACGCGGGGCGCGAAGGGAATCCGCAACCCTTCCGCTCCCAAGTGATCAATCGGAGCGGCCGCGATGGTGCTCGATCCAGTCCACGGCAAAGTCGACAAGTTCGCGTTGGCGCATAAAGCGGATTGTCCCGTTGCCGAGCGGCGCGGTGCTGACCGTACATTCCCGCTCAAAAGCAGCGCCGATCTCGTCGAAGTCCTCGCCGTCGACATAGAGCGTGCGGTATTCCTTCCATGCGCGTCGGCCGTTTTCCATGACCGCACTGTGCTCAACGCAGTCGTGTTTGCGGGGGTACTGTGCACGGGCGTCTGCTAAATGCAGTGACGTATTCTTGTCGTAGCCCACGCCCACAAGCAGCACGTAGCCGTCCAAATCGTACAGGCGAGCGATGGGCGATCCGTTGCCAAAGATATTGCTTAGGTCGTGGTTCTCCGTCAGGAACTGCGCATGCCGGCCATTTGCCGCCACCGAACGCGCCGGGTGATCGCTCCTGAGCGTACCCGGCCACGTGCGAAACATTTCGGCTACGGCTCCCATCGTGTTGGTGGGCGTGATGCGCTTGTCATAGGCAGGCCAGTTATCGCGAATCAACTGCCACCATTCTTGGGGCTCTTGCCAATGAACGCCGCTCTCGGGGTCCAAGTTTTTCCATGATTGCGTCGGCATCATGACGGTGCCGGTTTCGCCCACCGTCTGGAGCAGCGCCTCGATCACTGGTTGAGCGCCGCCGCACACATATCCAAGCGCGCTGAGCGAGCAATGGACCATAACCGTCTGCCCCGCGCACATACCGACGGCGGAGAGCGCGTCGAGGATATCCTGCTTAAGCACGATTTGCCGATCCATTGCCGTTCCCCTCTATCCCCACGCATCAGTTGCATTTGCGTCATGCGCCAAAATGGCACACGGGCCATGCGGCGCATCGACAATGCAAAAGATACGTTTCTCAATGTTGCCGAGGGATCTTTTTAGTACTTGAAGAAGCCCTCGCCCGAACTTTCGCCCAGCTTGCCTTCGTCGAGCATCTGCTTGAGGACGGATGCCATGGCCTTAAAGTTGTAGGGCATCATCATCTTTTTGAGCAGCGGGCTCACCAAGCCCGGCACCTTCTGATACTGCATGACGATGTTGTAGGCCGTCTGGATGCCCACGGTGTCGAACACGCGGAACGGGCCCTTGGGCGCGCCAGTGCCGCGCGTCCATGCGAGGTCGATGCTCTTGGGGTCGCTGACGCCCGAGACGTACAGATCAAGGCCCGAAAGCAGCCACGGCACCAGCATGGAATTGAGCAGATAGCCGTTCTTTTCCTTGTTGACGGGCAGGGCAAGCATACGGATGTCGCTGGCAAAGTCGACGAGCTCATCGAAATAGCGCTTGTCGGTCTGGTCCTGAGCCATGACCTCGGTCATGTTGTTCTTCCAGATGGAGTTGGCAAAGTGCAGCGACAGGTACTTCTCGGGGCGGCCGGTGTACTTGGCAAAGGTGCTCGGCAGCAGCGTGGAGGAGTTCGTCACGACAACGGTCTTTTGCGGGAGAACCGGGGCGAGCTTCTTGTAGAAGTCGATCTTTGCCTGGGTGTCCTCGGCCATCGACTCGATAACCAGATCGGCGTCGGCCACTGCCTTGGCAAGATCGAGCTCTAGCTTGAGTGTGGAGTAGGCACGCTCGACGGCGGCGAGCGCCGCCTCCCTGTCGAAGGGCTGGTCGCTATCGGCGATACCGGCACACCACTCGCCCGTGCCGTCCGCCATGCCCTCGATAGCCGCGATGTACTCCTCGCGCACATGATCGATCTTGGGCTGAGTGCGGCCGATGCTGCCCTCGCTGCGCAGCCAGATCGTCACATCGAAGCCGCAGTAGGCAGCCTGAAAGGCAATCTGGCTTCCCAACACGCCGCCACCGGCAACACAAACGGTCTTGTAGCTCATAGGAACAGTCCTCTCTTACCTAATTCCATGGATGTGTATTTATTCAACCGTAAGGATGACGCGCGCTGAGGGTGGGTTCCATAAACGGACGGTAATTTGCGGCGAACGGCTACATATGTTCATTATCTCAGGGTTCCAAGGGCGATTTTTGGTGCAACTGACACGTCGCTTTCGGAAGAGATGATAGTTGGGGCATTTACGCAGCATATGTCCAGCAAAAACGGGTGGTAGCCGATACGGCTGTCACCCGTTTGTCTCATATCTAGCACATAGCAGGCCAACTACTTCTTAATGCCGCGTCCCAGACGCTTGGCGACCGATGCAACGGCCTCCTCGCTGACCGAGCCACAGCTCACGCAGCCATCATGGGCATGCATCTGGCCGGTGACCTCGTCCATCGCGAGCGGCGCCACCTTCTCGAGCTTAAAGCCCTTACCGGCGCGCATGTTCTCCTTGGCCACGCTGATCATGAGCTTAATGCGGTTGAGCTGGTTGACCTCGGACGCGCCGGGGTCGTAGTCCACCGCGACAATGTTGCTCTCGGGGTGCTGACGGCGCAGCTCCTTGATCACGGCCTTGCCCACCACGTGGTTAGGCAGGCACGCGAAGGGCTGCGTGCAGATGATGTTGGGCGCGCCATGGTCAATCAGGTCGAGCATCTCGGCCGTGAGCAGCCAGCCTTCGCCCATGTTGTTGCACACCGAAAGCACCGTACGGGCCTTGTCCGCCATGGTGCCGATGCGCTCGGGCGCCTCAAAGCGGCGGGACTTTTGGAGCAGCTCTTCCACCGGCGTACGCATCCAGTCCACGAGCTTGATGAGCGCCTGCATACCAACGCGCGTGGTTGCAGAGCTTCCGAGCTCATCCTTCTGCAGCTCGGCGTTGCTCATGGAGTACAGGAAGAAGTCGAGCAGGCCCGGCACCACGGCCTCGCAGCCCTCGCGCTCGATAACGTCGACCACGTGGTTGTTGGCTGTGGGGTGGAACTTGACCAAGATCTCGCCGACCACGCCCACGCGCGGCTTGGTGCCCTCGCCCACGAGCGGCATGGTGTCGAACGCGCGGATGGCCTCGCGGCACAGCTTGGTGTAGTTGTGGCGGTTGAACTTGGGCGCCAGCTTGCGGGCGCGCGCCATGTACTCCTCGTAGAGTGCGTTGGCGGCACCGGGCGCAGCCTCGTATGGACGACAGCGATAAAGCATCTGCATCATCACGTCGCCAAAGAGCACCGCGTAGACTGCCTGCTTAAGCAGCGCCGGCGTAATCTTAAAGCCGGGGTTGTCCTCACCGAGCGCCACCGCCGAAAGCGAGATCACCGGAATCTCGGGGTGGCCGCTCTCGCGCAGGGCCTTGCGGATGAGTGCGATGTAGTTGGTGGCACGGCAGCCGCCGCCGGTCTGGCTGATAACCACGGCCGTCTTGGACAGGTCGTACCGGCCGCTCTCGATGGCCTCCATAATCTGGCCGGTCACCAAAATGGACGGATAGCAAATGTCATTGTTCACATAGCGCAGGCCGGCCTCGACGGCGTCGTGATCGGTCGAGGGCAGCAGCTCCAAGTTGTAGCCGGCACCGCGGAACACCTCTTTGACCAGGTCAAAGTGGATCGGCGCCATCTGCGGGCACAGGATGGTGTAGCCCTCCTCGCGCATCTGCTCGGTAAAGGGCACCTTGGGCCACGCGGTCGATGCGCTCTCGCGCTGAGCCTCGAACGTGTACTTGCGGCTCGCGAATGCGGGGGCATCCGTGGAGGGAGCCACCGGCGCGGCATCGCCCTGCTCGTAGGTCTCGCCCGCGGCCGCGGCCTCGGCCAAGCGCTCGGCCTCCTGGTCCTTAAGCGCGGCCATGAGCGAGCGGATGCGGATGCGCGCGGCGCCCAGGTTGGACACCTCGTCGATCTTGAGCACGGTGTAGATCTTGCCGCTGGCCTCCAGAATCTCCTGCACCTGATCGGTAGTCAGGGCGTCCAGGCCGCAGCCGAAAGAGTTGAGCTGGATCAGGTCCAGGTCGTTGCGCATCGTCACAAAACGGGCGACGGCGTACAGGCGGCTGTGGTACATCCACTGGTCGACGACGCGGATGGGGCGCTCGGGCTTCACCAGGTGCGCAAGCGAATCCTCGGTAAAGACCGCAAAGCCAAAGCTCGAGATAAGCTCGGGCAGGGCGTGGTTGATCTCGGGGTCGTTGTGGTAGGGGCGGCCGGCGAGCACGATGCCGTGACCGCCGTGGTCCTCGACCCACTTAAGGGCCTCCTCGCCCATGGTCTGGATGTCCTCGTGGAAACGCGCATCGGCCTCAAAGGCAGCGTTGACGGCGGCATCGACCTCGGAGCGCGTGATCTTGGGACCGCGCACGCGACCGCGACCGGCCTCAGCATCGGCCACGCGGTCGACGGCAAGCACCTGGTACAAGCGGCGCTTGAGCTCGGTCTTGTCGTGATAGGGCACAAACGGGTACAGGAACTCGATGTTCTGCTCACGAATCTCGTCGATATTGAGTGCCAGCGCCGTGGGGTAGCTCATGACGATGGGGCAGTTATAGCAATTGCCAGCCGTCGGATCCTCCTTGCGCTCCCAGCGAACGCACGGCATCCAGATGAAGTCGACATCGCGGTCGATAAGGTTCATCACGTGGCCGTGGCTCATCTTGGCCGGATAGCATACGCTCTCGGACGGCATGGACTCGATGCCCGCCTGGTAGGTCTTCTTGCTCGACTGGTCGGACAGCTGCACGCTAAAGCCCAAGCGCGTAAAGAACGCGTGCCAGAAGGGGTAGTTCTCGTACATGTTGAGTGCGCGCGGGATACCCACGGTGCCGCGCGGGGCCTCGTCGGGGCTCAGTACCTCGCGATTAAAGAGCAACTCGTTTTTCTTTTTGAAGAGGTTAGGGGCCTCGGTCTTTTGCTTTTTGTGGCCGGCGCCCTTCTCGCAGCGGTTACCGGTAATGAAGCGCCTGCCGCCGCCAAAGTCGTTGACGGTGAGCTGGCAGTTGTTGGAGCAACGGCCGCAGCGGACGTGCTTTTGCGTCACAGTGAGGTGCGCGATGTCCTCGGCAGAAAGAATGGTCGAGGCGCCGTCGGCGCCAGCGCGATCGCGGGCGAGCAGGGCCGCACCGTAGGCGCCCATGCAGCCGGCGATGTCGGGACGCACGGCGTGAACGCCGGTGAGCTGCTCAAACGCGCGCAGCGTGGCATCGGACATAAAGGTGCCGCCCTGGACGATCACCTGGCTTCCGATCTCCTTGGGATCGCGCAGCTTAATGACCTTGAACAGGGCATTCTTAATGACGGAATAGGACAGACCGGCCGCGATGTCGCCCACCGTGGCACCTTCCTTTTGCGCCTGCTTAACACGCGAATTCATAAAGACCGTGCAGCGACTGCCCAGGTCCACCGGAGCCTTGGCATGGATGGCGGCGTCGGCGAACGCGCGCACGTCCATGTTCATAGAGACGGCGAAGCTCTCGATAAAGCTACCGCAGCCCGACGAGCAGGCCTCGTTGAGCATGATGTGCTCGATAACGCCGTCCTTGACGCGCAGGCACTTCATGTCCTGACCGCCAATGTCCAGGATAAACTCGACGCCGGGCAGGAATGCCTTGGCGCCGCGCAGGTGCGCGACGGTCTCGATCTCGCCGGAGTCGGCCTTGAGGGCCTCGATGAGCAGCGCCTCGCCGTAACCCGTGGTGGTTACGTGGCCGATGGTGCAACCGGCGGGGATGTGGTTGTAGAAATCGGCCATGATGACCTTGGCCGTACCCAGGATGTCACCGTTGTTGTTGCCGTACCAGGTATGCAGCAACTGGCCGTCCTCGCCCACAAGCGCGGCCTTCATGGTGGTGGAACCGGCGTCGATACCGATGAACACGCGACCGGTGTAGCCTTCGAGCTTGCCCTTGGGGACGACTTCCTGGTCGTGGCGGGTCTTGAACTCGGCAAAGTCCTCGTCGGTGGCAAAGAGCGGATCCAGACGCTCGACCTCGGCGCCCTGTGTGTCACCCAGGGCATCGATGGCCTCGATGAGCTGCGGGAACGTGCTGAGCTTATTGGACTCGTGCGCCATGGCGGCACCGCTCGCCACAAACAGGTGAGCATTTTGGGGCACGATGCGGTGCTCCTCGTCCAGGTTGAGCGTGAGGTAGAAGCGATGGCGCAGCTCGGAGAGATACTGCAGCGGGCCACCCAGGAAGGCGACGTTACCGCGAATGGGACGGCCGCACGCCAGGCCCGAGATGGTCTGGGTCACGACAGCCTGGAAGATGGAGGCGGCCACGTCCTCGGGGCGGGCGCCCTCGTTGAGCAGCGGCTGGACGTCGGTCTTGGCAAAAACGCCACAGCGGCTGGCGATGGGATAGATGGTGGTGGCGTTGGCCGCGAGTTCGTTAAGGCCGCTGGCGTCGGTGTGCAGCAGGGTTGCCATCTGGTCGATGAAGGCGCCCGTGCCGCCGGCACAGGTGCCGTTCATGCGCTGCTCGATGCCGTTGTCAAAGTAGATGATCTTGGCGTCCTCGCCGCCCAGCTCGATGGCGACATCGGTGGCCGGGATGAGGGTCTCGACGGCGCGCTTGCTGGCGATGACCTCTTGGACAAACTCCAGGTCGAGCCACTGGGACAGCAGCAGGCCGCCCGAGCCGGTAATGGCGCAGGTCATCTGGGCCGTCGGCAGCACGGCCGCAGCACCCTCGAACAGGTCGCGGGCGCAGGCGCGAACGTCGGTGTGATGGCGCTGGTACTTGGCGTAGACGATCTGGTTGTCATCGTTGAGCACGGCGAGCTTAACGGTGGTGGAGCCAACGTCGATGCCCAGGTGCAGGTTGCCGTGGGCGTTGTCGGGGTTGAAGATTGCGCCTTCGGGGGCGTGAGCGGCGGCTGCGGGCTCGCTAGCGACGGACGTCTCCCCTACCGAGTTTTTGGCATCGGCAACTGCCTCGGCAACTTTCTCGGCAGCCGCGGTCGCGGCCTTCTGCGCGGCGTCCACCACGGTGGGCGCGGCCTCACGCGCGGCAGTGACCATACGGTCCTTGATGCCCTCGACGAGTTTGCTCATTGTCTCTCCTCTTAGTTGTTGGACTCGACGGTTGCGGGGGTGTCGGCCGCGTCCTCGAGCTGCAAGTTCAATAGCTTCATGCCGTACTCCGGCACGTTGATATCGATGGGTTGGCCATACAAGTCACCAGGGCGCACAAAAGCGAGCACCGTCATCATGCGCGCCATGGCCTCGGGCGATTCGGTGAGCCCACGCTCAAACCAGCGCTGAATCATGCCGACCTCGGCACTCACGACGTAGGTGACGTAGTAGTCAAAGAACGTGCCCAGTGCCAGGCCCAAAATGCCCGTCTGTGCACGCGGCACCACAGCCTCACGCGCGGTGTCGATAATCCTTTTAATGAAGGCCTGGTCGCCGCCCGGACCCAGCAGAGCACCGATCAAGTCGCGGTTGGCCGCAAGATAACGCAGTAGCTCAACCGAACCGGGCGCCGGCTCGAGCTCATCGATGTTGTGATAGAGATCGGGCAGCCGAGCTGCGGTGATGAGCTCAATACGCTCATGGATCTCGGACAGCAAGCCGTCCTCGATTTGATTGATAAAGTCGGGGATATCGCGGTAGTGCGAATAGAACGTACGGCGCGTGAGGCCAGCACGCTCGGTGAGCGAAGCGACGTTAATGCGCGAAAGATCGCCGCTTTCGGCAAGCTCGCTGGCAAGTGCCTGGCGAAGAGCACGCTGCGAGCGAAGGGACCGGCGATCGCATTTCTCGAGCTGGGACAAGCGTCCTCCTTGTTACTCTGCCTGTGCGCTATTGCACAGTGCGAGTATTATTGCACACCGTGTGTATCAACACGTAAAGGCAATATTTGGATGCGACGAAGTGACAGTCCCTTTGTCACATTATTCGATGATGGTGCGGGAATTTTGCTTATGCATGGTGGCAAGCATGTGTTTGGGGACGGCATGGGCCATACAGCTGCCGATAGTCGCGCTCGCGGCGGCCTTGGCGGCATCGCTGCCGTTTTTGGTCGCGTAGCTGTGGCGGAAGCGCTTGAGCATGGCGATGTCGTTGCCGCCGTCGCCGTAAACCGCGACCTCGTCCTCGGCAATGCCGTAGTAGCCCGCCAGCCAGGCCACGCTCTCACCCTTGTTGCACGCCACGTCCGTGATCTCAAACATCACCGGATCGAACGGCGCGTTGACCACGCGGTCCGAGCGCTCGGCCAAATACGCCTTAAGGTCGCGCTCCAGCTCGGGCGAGGTCACGCGACAATTGATCTTGCATACGTCATGGCGCAGGATGTCACCGATCGACTGGTCGAAATACTGTTCCTCGTGATACCCCCCACGTGCACGCATGCCGCGCATCACGATGCGCTTGATAGGACTGTCCTTTTTAAAGCCCGCCTGGTGCATCTCGAACGATCCGCTCGAGAACATGCCATCGGGCGTGGAGCAATCAAAGCAAATGTCCGGGAACGCCCTGAGCAGCTCCTCGGTAACCTGCGGGTCGATGGTCCAGGTCTTGAGCACCTCGCCATGGCTGTTGCGTACGATGGATCCGTTGGAGCAGCAGGCGTCGAGTGCCAGACCTGTAAAGCCATGTTCGCCGATCGGCAACGTCGAGCGCCCGGTCGCGGGAACCACATGCAGGCCAGCCTCGGTCAGCTCGCGAATGGCACGGCGGATGGTCCCATCTGCCTCGTGCAGGGCGTTCAGCAGCGTTCCGTCTAAGTCACTCGCAAACATCTTGATCATGGGCATGCCTCTCCTTCGTCTGCACGATATTGTAGACGAAGGAGAGGCATGCCCAAACAATGCCGTCCCGGCGCGGCGTGCCACTGCCTCCACAAATTCACGGTCCCTCCAGCGCCTTAAGACATTCGCCATAAGCGACTTTTCAGCCGATAAAACAGCGCCGTCGTCAACGTCAGCACCGCCAACATGCCTGCGAATACAATCGCCGGTGTCCATCGATCATATGCGAGCCCGTAAACCAATTGGCCAATAGGCGTTGCACAGGAAAGCGTCATATAAACGAGTGCCAGCACTTTTCCGCAGAGTTCCTTTGGCGCTGACCGCTGAACAAATGAAACGATTTCGACCGATGTAATGCTTGCCCACGCCATGACCCATGCCGAGCCGGCCGCAAGCGCGGCAAACGCTAATTCATCAGGACCGCTCAGTAGCGTGACAATAATCGGTACGACTCCAAAACAGATCATCGCAACATATCGACATATGCCCTTGAAGGAAAAACGATGCGGCCAAATACCGACCAAACCACTGCCGACAAGACCACCTAAGCCCATAGCCACCTCAATAATCCCAACAAAGGATGATTGCATTCCGAGATGCTTTGCAACAATAACGGGAGCACCAATCGTTAACCCAACTAACGCAAGGTTCAAAATAGCCACAAGCAAAAACACAACGAGCAATGATGCGTTTTGAAACAGGTACCGAATCGACTCCCGAAAATCGTTTCGGCATGTCGAGCAAGTCGTACTGTCCCCCGTCATTCCAGATGAGGCATTTCGCTTGAGTGCGCCCCCGAACAGCAGGGCTGACATCGCAAACATCAACGCCGCGGTTTCGCATAGGGCATCGATACCAAAGCACCCATAGACTGCCGTCCCGACTACAGGCCCCAAGATATTACTCATCATGGTTATCTGCGAGACCAACGCAGTGGCACGCTCAACCTTTTCTTGGCCCGTCATGCGCACCGTCTCAATTTGAAGTATCGGTTTCAGCAGCGATTGGATGCCATATTGGACGCAAAGCATTGCTGCCACGACAACCGCAAGAGGCAGCGAACACTTCATGGGGATAAACAGCAGTGATGCAGCCATCAGAACAATGCCGAGTACCACAAGAACCCCGCGATGTCTTCCCCGATCCGCCAAAATCCCGCCAACCGGAGTCGCGAGCACGCCCGGTATGAACGCTATCGCCGCAACGGCGCCATATAACGTTGACGAGCCGCTGCAATCGAACAAGTAAAGCGGACACGCAAAGCACAGTGCTGACAACATTGAATACGCACACAGCTGTGCAACAAGAAGACCGAAAAGCCTGATAGGTCGCACTGTTTTTTGCGTCAACGAGACGCTACTCCTCCGCATTCCAGCCATAAGCCCGCCCCCTATACATACCGCTAGTATGTATTTAATGACTTGAAAAGGGCAGCCGTGGCTACCCTTACAAATCAATTACATACCGTCAGTATCTATATTACCACCCGGCGTGGTCCCATACGTCCCAAATCTGGGCCGTTGTCTGGAGCACTTCATTACCCAAATCAAGCCCCACCGCGGCCGCCATCTGCGCCAAGCATTGCGCGCGAGCGAGCATTCGGTCCTTGGATTCAAGCGGACGGAACAGCGGCAGCAGCCAAAGATTCGCCAACAACGATACGGCCTCAGCTGCTTCGCGCGGGCATTTGCACGCAATGGAGCCGTCGGCGATGCCCTCCTCGATCACTGGCAAGAGATAGCCATCGGCCGACTCGTCGAACGAGCCCTGGTACTGCATCGCCAGTAGACGCGAGCTTTTTACCGGATCTGCCGCAGGATGCATGCGTGCCCATAGCTCAATTTGTGGAACGACAGACTCGGGCGCGTACAGTCGCTTAAGCTTTTGGGCTCCGGTCATATTGCCGATACCAAGCGTTGAGCGACGGCGCTCAACAATCGGAGCCATTGCCCGATCAAATGCGGCGTTGAAAATCTCCTCTTTGCTCTTAAAGTGATGATAGACAGCACCCTTGGTCATGCCATCGAGGCGGTCGACGATGTCTTGAATGCTCGTCCCCTCATAACCCTGTGCGCAGAATAGCTCCAGCGCCGCGTCGAGAATCTTCGCGACCGTCTCCTCGGGATATTTATTACGACCCATAATCCGTCCATCCGCAACGCAAGTCTTGTGCCTCATTGCAGCATTTTAACGTTGCGGATGGTAGGCGGTCGATTCTACACCGCGGCGGGGCCGTGTTCGCCGGTACGGATGCGGATGACCTCCTCGACCGGCTCGACCCAAATCTTGCCGTCACCGACGGCACCGGTGCGGGCGGCGTTGCAGATGATGTCGACAATGCCGTCAACATGCTCATCGGCGCAGATAAGGGTGAACTGCACCTTAGGGATCGTGTTGACAAGCAACTCGTTGCCGCGCACGTATTCCTTCCAGCCATGCTGCGCGCCGCAGCCCTGCACCTGGTTAATAGTCATGCCACGAACATCAGCAGCAAACAGCGCGTCTTTGAGAACCTCAAGCTTCTCGGCACGAACGATCGCCGTAATCTTCTTCATAGTGAATTCCTCTCTTTAATAAAGAAATGAACCGCTCATTCATGTGGCACGGGTTTTCCAGGTGCCCGAGATTGCCCCGAAAGAGGAGCGCCGCGTACTTCGGTACGCAAGCGACGGTTTGAGGGGCAAGGTCGGGTGCCTGGGAAAGCCGTGCTGCTAATCGAGCCCAGAGAACGAAGGATACGCGCTCTCGCCGTGCTGACTCGCATCCAGGCCCAGCGCCTCGTCTGCCTCGTCCACGCGCAGGCTGCCGCGGAACAGCGCCTTGACCACCGCAGCGATCACCAAGTCGAGCACCAGTACAAGAGCGACCGTCACCACAATGCCCAAAATCTGCGAGATGAGCAGCGACACGTCGCCCGTGTAGAACAGGCCGCCCTTACCGGTCCACGAGAGCTCCGGCACGCAGAACAGGCCCGTGAGCACGCCGCCCAAGATGCCGCCGATGCCGTGGCAGCCAAACGCGTCGAGCGCATCGTCGTAGCCAAACTTGGTCTTGAGATGGCTGATAGCCAGGTAGCAGACAGGTGATACGATCAGGCCCATGACCAGCGCCGCCCACGGCTCGACAAAGCCCGCACCCGGCGTGACCACCACAAGGCCCGCAACCAGACCGGTGCTGGCACCCACCAGCGTGGGGCGACCGGTATGCACGCGCTCGACGACAAGCCACGAGACCATGCCCGCCGCGCTGGCCGTCACGGTGTTGAGGATGGCGAGCGCGGCCACGGCGTCGGCCTTAAACTCGCTGCCGCCGTTAAAGCCAAACCAGCCAAACCAAAGCAGGCCGGCGCCCAGCGCCACAAACGGCACGTTATGCGGGCGGTAGCTCACCATGCCAAAGCCGCGACGACGGCCGAGCATTAAGCAGAGAATCAGGCCCGTGAGACCGGACGAGATGTGCACCACGTCGCCGCCCGCAAAGTCGAGCGCGCCGATGATGTCGCCGATAAAGGAACCCTCACCGCCCCAGACCATGTGGGCGAGCGGCGCATAGACCACGAGCAGCCAAATGCCCAGGAAGGCCGTCATGGCACCAAACTTAACGCGGCCGGCCAGGCTGCCCGTGACGATAGCAGCCGTGATCATGGCAAACGCCATTTGGAAGGTGATGTTGATGATTTGAGGGTAGACGGCACCGTCCGCAGCATTGCCCTCGGCCGCCTGCAGCACCTGGTTGAGCACCGGCAAGCACAGCAGCTGGTCAAGGCCTCCAATAAACGGGCTCGAGCCGTCGCCGCCGTAGGCCAGCGACCAGCCGGCAACAATCCACAGCACACCAACCAGACCAATGGCGCCAAAGCACATAAGCATGGTGTTGATGACATTTTTGCGCCTGGACAGGCCGCCATAGAAAAACGCCAGACCCGGTGTCATTAAAAACACGAGCATGGTGCAGATGAGCATAAACGTTGTCGATCCCGTATCGTACATTCGCTCCCCTTTGGTCGCATGAACGTTGTCGGCGCCCATAATGCGGCCGAGGGGCAACTGGTGTAGACCAGATACGGCGTTGTTAAACGCTGCGTTGTCGAATGGAAACGGTGCCGCAATCTTGGAAACGGCGCGGCAACGGACGCGAAACGAACGGGAAATACGCGAGCAAGAGAGCCGTGTGCGCACCCATCCCGGCTAGCGCCGAAACAGCTCGTGGGCGCGGTCGCGGAGATTAGTTGCTCGAATGACGCCCTCGTAGCGATTGATGCGCAAGCGCGGGAAAGCATTGAAGAAGCGCAGGTCGCGACGGCTGAGCGACACACTCGGCACCGGACGGCTCATGCGCTTACCGGCAAGGCGACGACTGAGCGACGGACGCGGCATGCTCGGCGCGGCATCGGCCACGCGGCGGGCGGCAAGCGCCAGGCCGCGAGCACCATCCGAGATAAACGTCGGCATCGAAGCCTTCTCACGAAGGGCATCGAGCGCCGCGTCGCCCAGCTCGGCCAGCCACGCGTTAACGGCGCGGCTACGGATATGCGTCTGCGCTACCGAGTCGATCGTCGAATCGGGAATACGTTCGAGCATGGAGTCGGACGCGTCGGCAAGCGACTCATTGATGCGGTCGGCAAGGTCGGCGCGCACACGCTCCAGCTGATCGGACAGGCGACGCCAACTGGCCAAAGAGAACACCGCGTCGACCATCATCGCAATCGCGACGATAAAGGCAGACAGCCGCACAATCAGCACCGGCAGATGGCCAAGCAGTCCCAGCAATGCCGGCTCCACTAAACGACAAATGCACAACGCGCCCAGGCCAAACGCGCAGGCCCAGTACAGGCAGATACGTCCGTGCAAGTTAAACGGCAGGTGCGAGTAGTCCCAAAAGCGTGCGCCTGTTGTCTTTTCCAATAGAAGGCCCACACTGTACTCGATTACGCTGCACACAAGCGCCGCGGCGACAAATTGGCTCGAGGCATCCGGAATCCCGCGCAGCAAAAGCCAGCAGGCTATGCCGCCCACACCATAGATAGGGCAACACGGCCCCAGCAAGAATCCGCTGTTGGCAAAGCGTCCTTGGTTGAGCATGGCGCAGACTGTCGACTCCCATGCCCAACCGCAAAACCCGTAAAAGGCAAACGAGAGCACCAGCGCCGAGAGCGGGCAGGCGGCAAGCGTCGCGCCGTCAAATGCCATGTCGATCGCGGTCCCCACCGTCTACCCTCTCCTCTTTTCGCTCGAATCTTCACTCACGCCATCGTCTGCCTCGTCCTTGCGCGGCAGACGGCCGGCAATCGTCTCGCGCAGAGCACACCATTTATCCGCCAGGCACACAATCCATGCCTCACGACACGTCGGCGGCACCGGCACCAGCGGAAACATATGCCGCACGATAATATTCCGCTCGCGCGACGTCAGCTCAAAATCTTCCTCCGCACGCGCCAGGGCAAAAAACGGATGCCGAAAGCCATGCAGCCGATGGCTTGGGTCGGGATCGTGCCAGTCATAAAGAAAGTAATCGTGCAGCAGGGCCCCGCGCAGCAACGAGGCGCGGTCGACCGAGACACCGACACGGCCCAAGCGCTCGGCAAAGGAAAGGCTCGCCCGCGCTACCGAAGTCACATGTGCATAGACCGTCACGTCGCCATGCTGGATAAACTCGTGCGTCAGGTCCAAGCGGCCCGCCTGGGCGAGCTGACGGGCGGCACAGTCGACCTCGTGCGCGATTTTCTCGGCACGAACGACATCGGACATGCTGCCTCCTTCCAGCGACTCACGGCGACAAGCCACAGCCTGCACGCATTGAATTAATCATCATCGAATCTACCAGTATGGCATCGGACAAAACGTTTTGCCCCACCAGTTGGCGAATTACCGCGCCGCCGTCACATATCAAACGCCAAAATGTGCGAGACTGTTTTGTGCAATTGTGCCGGCCGAAAGAGCGCCGGCGCTCGATTCGCATGGAGTAACCCACAACGATGCTGCTTACGCAAACGACAACGCCCGAGGACGTCAAGGCTCTCGACCGCGCCGAGCTTCCGCTGCTCTGCGGCGAGATCCGCCAGGCAATCCTCGAAAGCTCCGCCGCCGTCGGTGGGCACGTTGCCCCCAACCTGGGCGTCGTTGAGCTTACGGTTGCGCTTCATCGCGTGTTTAACTCCCCCATCGACAAGATTGTCTTTGACGTTTCGCACCAGACCTACGCCCACAAGGCGCTGACGGGGCGCGCGTACACCTATATCGATCCGGAGCGTTATGGTGAGGCTTCTGGCTTTGCCAATCCCGACGAGTCCGAGCACGACCTGTTTGCCATGGGCCATACCTCCACGTCGGTGAGCCTGGGCTGCGGCCTTGCCCACGCGCGCGACCTGGCGGGTGACGCGTACAACGTCATTACCGTTATTGGCGACGGCTCGCTTTCGGGCGGCCTGGCGTTTGAGGGCCTCAACAATGCCGCCGAGCTCGACAGCAACTTGATCATCATCGTCAACGATAACGACCAGTCCATCGCCGAAAACCATGGCGGCCTGTATCGCAATCTGGCCGAGCTGCGCGCCAGCAACGGCGCCTGTGAGCGCAACGTTTTCCGCGCGATGGGGCTCGACTACCGCTATCTGGACACCGGTAACGATGTGTTAGCCCTCGTCGACGCGCTGCAGGAACTACGCAATATCGATCATCCCATCGTGCTGCACGTCTCCACCGCCAAGGGCAAGGGCTTTGAGCCGGCCCAGAGCGACCCCGAGCGCTGGCACCATGTGGGTCCGTTTGACATGGCAACCGGGCGCAAGCTCTGCCCGGGCCATCCGAGCGAGCCTGCGCCGCGCACCTATGCCGACATTACGGGCGAGGCACTCAGCGCCGCCATCGAGCGCGATCCACAGGTCGTGGGCATCACGGCCGCCACGCCCTACATCATGGGCTTTACACCCGAGCTTCGCGCTGCCGCCGGCAAACAGTTCGTCGATGTGGGCATTGCCGAGGAGCACGCCGTGACCTTTGCCACCGCGCTTGCGCGCTCGGGCGCCAAGCCAGTCTTTGGTGTGTACGGCACGTTTTTGCAGCGCGCCTACGACGAGCTGTGGCACGACCTGTGCCTCAACGACACCCCCGCAACCATCCTGGTGTTTGGCGCGTCGATCTTTGGCACCACATCCGAGACGCACCTCTCGTTCTTTGATATATCCATGCTGGGCGGACTTCCCAACATGCGCTATCTGGCACCGGCCTGCATGGAGGAATACCTGTCCATGCTGAGCTGGTCGCTCGACCACCGCGAGCATCCCGTGGCGATCCGCGTTCCGGGCATTGGCCTGGTTAGCCGCCCCGATTTGGCGCCCGCCGAGGACACCGACTACAGCGCCGTTCGCTACGACGTGGTGCGTCAGGGCCGCGACGTTGCCGTGCTCGCGCTTGGCGATTTCTTTGAGCTGGGCGAGCGCGTGACAAACCGCTTGGCTGCCGAATACGGCATAGAGGCCACGCTCGTCAACCCGCGCTTTGCAACCGAGCTTGACCGCGAGTCTCTCGATGGCCTTGCCGCCGAGCATCGCGTTGTCGTCACCCTCGAGGACGGCATCTTGGACGGTGGCTGGGGCGAGCGCGTCGCGTGCTACTTGTCCTGCACGCCCGTGCGCACGCGCACCTTTGGTATCGCCAAGGGCTTTCCCGACCGCTACGATCCCAACGAGTTGCTTGCTCAGAACGGCATGACGATTGAGAACATGGCCGCCGAAGCAGTACGCCTGCTGAACGAGTAGAAAAACCTCCGCAAGGGAAGCACCCCTGCGGAGGTTTTTATTTTCCCAACTCAATTGTCTCGATCTGTAACACCTAGAGGACAAATCCTTGCCCAATTGTTACAGATCTAGACAAACCGTCTTTGCCCCTGTTGTTTGTCTCAATCTGTAACAGATAGAGACCTTTTGTCCGTCCAGATGTTACAGATCGAGACACTCAAATCCCCCTAAAGAGAAAATCTCAATCTGTAACAGTTACTCGGCAAAAATGGCTGCAGATGTTACAGATTGAGACAAAACATCGAGGCAGGCCGCCACATCTGCAAGAATCACCACAAAGGTGCCCGTCCCCTTTGTGGTAGTTTTAAGTCATGGTCGGCGCGAAAAACGAATAACCGTTCATACGCGATCTCCTTACTTATATATGTCGCGTTGCCGCCATTATAGCGACCGCCGCGAGCGACCATGCTGTCCGCAAAACGCTATCTCAGCTGTAATAATCGACGTTTGCCCAGATAAAACCTGCCAAAATAAACCTGTCCCTTTTTGGTAGGTAGAATTACCCATAAGGTAAGTATGTTTCTGAGTTATTTCGTGTTGACCCATTTGAGCGCGATAGGGTATAACTCTATTCAACCGCTAGGGATTTTATTGAGAAAGGTGTTCTACCATGAGCAAGAACCTCTCCCAGCAGGTCGTTCTCGACCGTCGCGGCTTCATCGCCGCCACCTTTGCAACCGTCGCCGGCCTTGGTCTTGCCGGCTGCTCCGACACCAGCGCCGAGGCCGACAAGGGTTCCGCCGCCGGCTCCTCCAAGAGCCCCGAGGACACCGAGGCTTCCACCACGCTCGATGCCAAGGCATTCGACAAGCTCGTCGACAACGGCCCCAAGGCCGATGACGACGCCATCGCCGCCAGCACCTGGGCCACGGCCGTCAAGGACGCCGGCGTCTTTAAGATCGGTGGCGTTCAGACCTCCACGCTCTTCTCCCTCCTCAACGAGAAAGACGGCAAGACCCGTGGCTTCGACGCCGGCATCGCGCAGCTCCTGTCCAACTACATTCTGGGCGAGAACAAGGTCGAAATCACCCAGGTGACCTCGGACACGCGTGAGTCCGTCCTGCAGAACGGCCAGGTCGACGCCGTCTTTGCCACCTACACTATTACCGATGAGCGCAAGAAGCTTGTCTCCTTTGCCGGTCCCTACTACTACACCCAGCAGGCTATCCTGGTGCTCGCCGACAACGACGACATCAAGAGCGTCGACGACCTGGCCGACAAGAACGTCGCCGTCCAGTCCGGCTCCAACGGCCCCGCCATCCTGGAGGAGTTCGCCCCCAAGGCCAGCCAGCAGGAGTTCAAGACCGACGAGGAGGCCCGTCAGGCACTTCAGCAGGGCCGCGTTGACGCCTACGTCATCGACAACAACATGCAGCAGAGCGCCCTGGTCCGCGAGCCCGGTAAGTACAAGATCGCCGGCAAGCCCTTCGGCAGCAAAGAGCCCTACGGCATCGGCCTGCCGCTCGATTCCGACGGCGTCGCCTTTGTCAACGACTTCCTTAAGAAGATCGAGGACGATGGCACCTGGACCGAGCTGTGGCAGATCTGCATCGGCGATCGCACGGGCGACACCAACGTTCCCGAGCTGCCCGAGATCGGCGCCTAGACAGCGAGCCCAGTAACGGCCGCTACGAAACCATACGGAAACGCACGATGCGCTTTATTGCGCTAAACTGTTTCCACACTGAGTTGTCGGGGCTTCCGTACACACGGGAGCCCCTTTCCTTATCGGCGGGAGGTCCGCATGAGTCTCTCCGAGCTCTGGTCGCTCTATGGCCAGAACTATATCGACGCGCTGCTAGCAACCTGGGGCATGACGCTTGAGTCGTTTGCCATCGCCATGGTGCTGGCCGTCGCTGTCACCGTGATGCGCGTGTCGCCGCTCAAGCCGCTGCGCATTTTTGGCGACCTGTATGTTCAGGTCTTCCGTAACATCCCCGGCATCGCGCTGCTTATCATCGTCGTCTATGCGCTGCCGCCGCTCAAGGTCGTCCTGCCCTACCGCACCTGCGTTATCGTCGCCACGGTCCTTTTGGGCTCGGCCTTTGGCTCCGAGAACTTTATGAGCGGCATCAACACCGTCGGCGTCGGCCAGGTGGAAGCCGCGCGCTCGCTCGGCATGAGCTTCAGCCGCATCCTCGCCAAGATCGTGATTCCGCAGGCGCTGCGCTCGAGCGTGCTGCCCATGACCAACCTCTTTATCGCCGTCATGCTCACCACCGCACTCGGCAGCCAGGTACCGCTTCAACCGCAGGAGCTCACCGGCGTGGTGAGCTACATCAACACGCGCTCGCTCGGCGGCGTCGCCGCGTTCTTTATCTCGGCGCTCGGCTACCTGGGCACGGCCTTTGTGGTGAGCCACATTGGCAACTACATCGATAAGAAGGTGAGGATCCTCCGATGAGCAAGCATTCCACCTCCGCTCTCACCATGCGCGATGCGCTTTACGAGGCTCCCGGCCCCAAGATGCGCGCCAAGATTCGCATCGGCACCGCTATCTCGCTTGTTGCCGTCGCCGCGCTCGCCGTCCTCGTGTTGCAGCGCTTTTATGTGACCGGTCAGCTTTCGGTCCACTATTGGTATTTCTTTACGCACCTCACCACCTGGAAGTTCCTGCTTGCCGGCTTTGAGGGCACCGTTAAAGTCGCACTCACCGCTGGCGCCATCGCGCTGGTGTTGGGCCTAGCCCTTATGCTCGGCCGCACCAGCGACATTAAGCCGCTGCAGCTGGTCTGCCGCGTGCTCACCGATTTCTTCCGCGGTGTGCCGAGCCTGCTGTTCATCTACTTCTTCTTTTTGGTGCTGCCTCAGTACAAAATTGCGCTGCCGTCGTTTTGGATGCTCACGCTCCCCGTCGCGCTCGCTGCAGCCGGCGTGCTGGCCGAGATCTTTCGCGCGGGCGTCAACGCCGTGCCGCGCGGGCAGGTCGAGGCAGCTCAAGCGCTCGGTCTCTCCAAAGCTAAAATCACCTTTAAAATCGTGCTGCCGCAGGCGATTCGGTTTATCATTCCGTCGTTGATTTCGCAGCTTGTGGTCGTAGTCAAAGACACCACCGTCGCTTACGTGGTGAGCTACCCCGACCTCATGCAAAATGCCCGCGTGCTCATTACCAACTATGACGCCCTCGTGTCGGTCTACCTGGTAATCGCGGTCATCTACATCCTCATCAACGTCGCGATCAACAAGGCCGCTGTCTACGTTTCGCACAAGACCGGCGCGACCATCATCCGCTAACGCTTTACCATTTCCAGTCATAAGGAGCCGAGCACCATGGCACAGAGCACCTCTTCCACCGGCAATCAGCCGCTGATCGAGCTCAGGCACGTCGATAAGCACTATGGCGATCTGCACGTCCTCAACGACATCAATCTCTCGGTCGACCGCGGCGAGGTCGTCGTCGTGATCGGCCCCTCGGGCTCGGGCAAGTCGACCATGTGCCGAACCATCAACCGCTTGGAAACCATCGACTCGGGCGAGATCCTCATCGAGGGCGAGCCCCTGCCGCAGGAAGGCAAGGACCTTGCCCGTATGCGTGCCGAGCTGGGCATGGTGTTTCAGCAGTTCAACCTGTTCGCACATATGACGGTGCTGCAGAACGTCATGCTGGGACCGGTCGACGTGCTGGGCGTCTCCAAGGACGAGGCCCGCGAGCGCGCCATGGACCTGCTGGGCCGCGTGGGCGTTGCCGAACAGGCCGATAAGGTGCCCGCACAGCTCTCGGGCGGCCAGCAGCAGCGCGTAGCCATCGCCCGCTCGCTTGCCATGCAACCCAAGGCCATGCTTTTTGATGAGCCCACGAGCGCCCTTGACCCCGAGATGATCAACGAGGTGCTCGAGGTCATGGTCCGTCTGGCCCAGCAGGGCATGACGATGATCGTCATTACGCACGAGATGAACTTTGCCCGCCGCGTGGCCGATCGCGTCGTGTTTATGGCCGACGGCCAAATCGTGGAAACCGGCACGCCCGACGAGTTCTTCGACCACCCCCAGACCAAGCGCGCCCAGGACTTCCTCAACTCCATCAAGGGCCACTAACCAGCAACCCCGTGGGACAAATCCATTGAAAGTGTTGTCCCACGTCTCTCATGCGCCCTGTCACCTTCAGATTCGAAAGCAGCACCTATGATCGGAACCCGTACTTCCTCGTCCTATACCCCGCACGTCGACGTTGCCCCCGCCGACCGCCCGCTCATCCTGGTGGCGCCGCGTTGGGAAGAGGCAAAGCCGTTTTTAAGCGAGACGCTCTCCCCCAACGAGGAAATCGCCAGTGTTTTTGTCGATGCCATCCTTGCCGCCGGCGGCCTGCCGCTGCAGATGTCCATCACCGAGGACATTGAGGTCATCCGTCATTACGTCGATATCGCCGACGGCATCGCCATTCCCGGCGGCCCCGATGTCAATCCCAAACGTTGGGGCGATGATCGACCCTACGACCCCACCCTCTGCTGCGAGATCCGCGATAGCTTTGAGTTTAAGCTGGTCGACGAGGTGCTCCGCGCCAAAAAGCCGCTCTTTACCACCTGCCGCGGCACGCAGCTGCTCAACGTCGCCACTGGCGGCACCCTGTGCATGGACGTACCGAGCCTGGGCGCGCGCGAGGGCCGCACGCAGTGGCGCCATACCCACGTGCTCAACGACCCTGTGCATCCCGTCGAGGTCGTGCCGGGCTCGCTTCTGGAGCGCGCGGTTGGCGGGCACAGGCTGATCCAGACCAACTCCGCACACCACTGCTGCGTCGAGCGTCTGGGTAAGAGCACGCGCTTGGTCGCCAAGGCAACCGACGGCGTTCCCGAGTGCATCGAGGTCGAAGGCCAGCCTTTCTGCCTGGGTGTGCAATGGCATCCCGAGTACACCTGGCAGACGCTCGAGACCGACTTTAACCTGTGGAAGTCGTTTGTCGAGGCGGCGGCCAAGGTAAAGCAGGCCCGCTAGTTCGCGAACCGCACAACAGATAAGGACGCCCCGCCGGCCACATGGTCCGACGGGGCGTCCCTTTGCCTAGCTTAAACCGAAGGGAACGCGACAACGTCCGCAGGGCGCTCCAGCGTCTCGGCAATGCGATCGCGCACTTCGAGCAGACACTCGATAAGCAGCGGATTGAAAGCGCCGCACTCACCGTCCAAAATCATCCGAATCGCCTCTTCTTGCGAAATGGCGTCCTTGTACACACGCACGCTCGTCAACGCATCGTACACATCGGCCACCGAGACCACCTGAGCGGCAATGGGGATATCGTCGCCCTTAAGACCGTCAGGATAGCCCGTACCATCCCAACGTTCATGATGCCAGCGGGCGATTTGGTACGCATAGTCCAAAAGGGCACTTCCTTCATGGTTTCTGCCCAGATTGCGCAGCATGTCGGCGCCAATGGTAGTATGCGTCTTCATTATTTCAAACTCTTCGGGCGTCAGACGTCCGGGCTTGTTGAGAATCGCATCGTCGATCGACATCTTGCCGATATCGTGCAGCGCCGACGCCAACGCAATCGAAGAACGCTCCTCGTTGCCAAGAGAGTACTTGTCGCTCCGTCGCGCCAAGTCGCCAAGCAGCAGCTCAGTCAACTTCTCGATATGCGTGACATGCCTGCCGCTTTCGCCATTACGGACTTCCATGACGCTCGCCATGATGTCGACGAGTATACGGCTGTTATTGACGCGCGCATTGTACTGCTGCGACAGCAGACTCGTCAGACGACGCTGTTTGGCATACAGTCGAATAATATTGTTGACGCGACGACGCACAATGCGGTCATCGAACGGGCGACTGATATAGTCCGAGGCGCCCAAATCGTAAGCACGTAACACCACGTCGTCGGTGTCTTCGCTCGAGATCACAATAACAGGTAGGCTATCGAGGGCTGCCTGACGCGAAAGCTCGGCCAGTACCTCACAGCCGCTCATGTCCGACATGACAATATCGAGCAGCACGAGGGACAGGTCGCCACCATAACGGTCAACCGCATCGAGCGTGGCGCGACCGCTATCGGCTTCTAGAATGCGATAGTCGTCCTTGAGCATCTCACCGAGGATGGACCGGCTCACTTTGGAATCGTCGGCAATCAGCACCAGGGGCTTTTGGCTTTGGAAGGCCTCGATGGAATCGGCATCGGTCACGACCGTACCGGCTTTTGTCTTAGCGTGGCTCAGTAACTGGACAGCGCGGCCAACGCCCTCATCGACTGTCTCGCCATGAATGCGAACGCCACCAACACATGCCGTCAAGCTCACGTACTCATGGCCCGGAATAATCGTGGCATGAACGGCATCGGATACCTGATGCAGGCGACGGGTGAAGTCATCGGAGGGAATATTGGGCATGACGACCACAAACTTGTCGCAGCCATAGCGCACAAGCTCGTCAGTCGAACGGATTCCGCTGCGTATGGCTGTCGCCACAGCACCGAGCGCAAGGTCGCCGGCATGACGGCCACACGTATCATTGACGACCCTAAAATCATCAAGGTCGATCATCGCAACGCCGGCATTCATGCGGGCGCTACGGAGCTTTTCCTCGTAATATCGGCGATTGCGCACGCCCGTCAGCACGTCGGTGTAGACAAGGTCCTCTTCTGTGGCCTCTTGCTCATCAATCGGACGCACCATCAGCAAGACGTGAGGCTCACCCTCGACCTTTAGAGGGCGCAGACGGGCGCGGTACTCAACACCATCGTTGAGCAGTTGCTCCGACACCTCACCCGAATCTGCCAAGGCCTCAAGACTCGACTGACGCAGACAAGGGCAGCGATCGCCGGCGAGCAAGCAGTTAGGCTCGCTCTTAATCTGATCGGCCGACAGCAAACGCACCACGGGGTAGGTCTTCGCGACGCGGGCGACCTCAGCGGCAGCCTCCTCGTCGGTTAGATTGGCCTCGTGATTATTGAGCATATGGGGCCCTTTCTATCGTCACGCACGGCAACGGCGCATATCAAATGATACAAGGGTATCATCTAACAGCTGCAGGCAAATGCGCGATTATCGTTGCATTTTTATGACCTGGCAAACAGCGGTAATGGAGCCGCGGGCGCGCGGTTATGGGCACATTCGTTAACAATGACGAAACGCCAACAGTCCCCCCCCCCGCAGGTCATCGAGCGCGCTAACGCTCCAAGACATCGCGAACGGCGTTTGCCGCCGTAACGGGACGATCGCGCAGACCGTTATGCGCGCCCGGGATCGTCACGAGGGGGCAATCGAGATATTCGGCAGCCGCTCGCGTACCAGCCTCGCGGGGCGTACCGACCGAAAGCTCGCCGAGAAGCACAGCAGCAACGGACTTCGATGCGCGGACACTATCCCAATTGGGAACGTAAGTCATATTTGTTCCGTATTCATTGGCCATGAAGCAACGACCATTGCGCAGGGCATGTTTGGCTTCCGCTTCGGTCGTCCCAGGAGCCTCGGGGTCCAAGTCGCCGAGGGCTCCCAAGAAAAGCCGGAGTGCCCTTGAAACCTTTCCAGCCGCAATCATATCGAGCAAAACCGGAGCTGCGCCCATGCCGACGCCTTCGGCCGACACAGCCGGCTCATGCAGAATCGCACGGGCGACGAGATGGGGTTCGGTGCGAAGAAGCTCCAGCGCCACCAACGTACCGGCGCTATGCGCAAGCACATTTGTCGAAGCGCCAACGTGTTCGATCACGGCCTGCAGGTCGGCGGCCTGAGTGGAAAGATCATAGCTGCCGTCTGCCGCTTCGCTGCTGCCACCACAGCCGCGGCGGTCGTAGGCAATTACGCGGTAGCCACAGGCGAGCTCGCGGGCGATGCCGTCAAAAAATGTGCCGTCGACGCACGCACCGTGCACGCACACCAAGGCGGGCGCATCGGACGATACATCCGGGCCGGCATACTCGCGGCAGGCAATCGTGGTGCCCGCATTCTCGACCGTAAAATCCATGTTGTGATCCTATCGTCAACGCCATCAGGCCGCACCGAGGTGCGACTTGGATAGTCTGGCGCCATGTTGCGCATACTTAAGTGCGTTTACTGTACCCGACTCGCACCCTTTCATGATAGGGTTCCGAAAACTCACCAGGCTGCACAGTTTCGGCTTAGACAACAGTGTCCAGACCCGCGATTGGCACGGGGGCCAATGCTATGCTTAAGTACAACTGTCCCGAGGAGCATATGCCTATGTCTACGTTTTTGAATGCCAGCCCCATCTTTGGGCCCGTCCGCAGCCGACGCCTTGGACTCTCGCTCGGCGTCAACATGATGCCTGCCAGCGGCAAGATTTGCACCTTTGACTGCATGTACTGCGAAAACGGCCTCAACGCCGAGCGCCCCTGCCATGAGCCGTGCAACACAGCCGCCGTAGTACTCGACGCGCTCGAAGCAAAGCTGCGCGAGATGGCAGCCGAGGGCGAGCTCCCCGATGTGATCACCTTCGCAGGCAACGGCGAGCCCACTGCCGCACCGGAGTTTCCGCAGGCCATCGCCGGTGCCGTCGCGCTGCGCGACGAGCTTGCCCCAAACACCAAGATCGCCGTGCTTTCCAACGGCACGCGCGCCGACCGTCCCCAGGTGCATGATGCGCTCATGATGGTCGACGACAACATCCTCAAGCTCGATACGGTCGATCCGGCATTTATCCAGCTGCTCGACCAGCCCGTTGGTCCCTACGACGTCGAGCACCAGATCGAGACGTTCGCGAGCTTTGATGGCCACGTTATTATCCAGACGCTATTCCTAACCGGCGAGTACCAAGGCAAGTCTATTGACAACACGGGCGACGAATACGTCGGCCCCTGGCTCGCGGCGCTTGAGCGCATTCGCCCACAAGAAGCGACCATCTACACGGTGGCGCGCGAGACACCGATCGCCGGCCTTGCTAAAGCGGCTCCCGAGGCGCTCGACGCGATTGCCGCACGCGTGCGCGCCCTCGGCATCCCCTGCCAGGTGAGTTACTAGCACCCGTCTGCCCAAGAGCAGCTAATTTGGGACGGGGCTTTTTTGACTGCTTTTGGGAGCGATATGGCGGCGCAAGGCCGCGCGGACAAAAGCAGTCAAAAAAGCCCCGTCCCAAATTAGCTGCTCTGCGGGTGGGCTATACTAGCTGCGGATGAAAGGAAGTTAGCTATGTATGACAAAGGACCCGTACCCGGCCGCAACGACGCTTGCTGGTGCGGCAGCGGCAAAAAATACAAGAAATGTCACAGCTCCTTTGATGAGCGCCTCGAGCGCCTGTGGGAAGAGGGCTGGAACGTCCTGCCCCGCACGCTCTATAAGACGCCTGCCGATATCGAGGGCATCAAGCGCTCGGCCGCCATCAACGTGGGCGTGCTCGATTATGTGGGTGAGCATATCACCGCGGGCATGACCACCAACCAGATCGACCAGATGATCTACGACTACACCGTCGAGCATGGTGGAACGCCGGCCGACCTCAACTACGAGGGCTACCCCAAGAGCGTGTGTACCTCGATCAATGACGTAGTCTGCCACGGCATTCCCTGCGATACGGACGTACTGCACGAGGGCGACATCATCAACGTGGACTGCTCAACGATCTTAGACGGCTATTTTAGCGACTCGAGCCGCATGTTCTGCATCGGCAAGGTCTCGGCCGAGCGCCAGCGCTTGGTCGACGTCACCCGCGCCAGCGTGGAGGCGGGTCTGGCAGCCGTCAAGCCATGGCTGCCGCTCTCCGTGATGGCCGAGGCCGTACAAAAGACGGTCGAGGACGCCGGTTTTAGCGTGGTGCGCGAGTACGGCGGACACGGCATTGGCAAGGAGTTCCACGAGGACCCGTTTGTGGGCTTTACCACCGAGGCGCCCGACGTGGACACTATCATGGTTCCGGGCATGGTCTTTACTATCGAGCCCATGGTCAACGCCGGAGCACCCGACATTAAGATTAGCAAGGGCGATGGGTGGTGCGTGCGCACCAAGGACGGCAGCGACTCGGCCCAGTGCGAGGTACAGCTCGTGGTGACCGAGGACGGCTACGATCTGCTGAGCTGGTAGCCGTAGATGCGCCGGATGCTGGCGGGCACGCTCGTCTTGCCTCCGGCGTTTTATTTGAACGTTTTGCCAGATAAAACCTGCCAAAATAAACCTGTCCCTTTTTGGCAGGTTGAGCGGAGAGGAATGCTTGTGAACATCCTGGTTTTGCTGCCCGTCAACGACCGCCATCGTGCAATTCTTGAGTCGAGCGCTCCGGGCGAGGATTTTATCTACACGAGCGCCGGCGACATCACGCGCGAACAGGTCGCCGATGCCGACGTGATCCTGGGCAACATCGACCCTGACATGCTCACGGCATGCGACCATCTCCAGCTGTTGCAATTGCAGACCGCCGGCTATGACGACTACCTTGCCGCCGGCACCGTGCCAGCTGAAGCCAAGCTGTCTTGCTCGATCGGCGCCTACGGTCAGGCCGTGAGCGAGCACATGTTTGCCATGGTCCTTTCCATGATGAAGCGCCTGCCCGGCTATCACGACTTGCAGCGCGAGCATCGCTGGGAGGATTTGGGGCCGGTCACCTCGCTCAAAAACGCCAACGTGCTGGTGCTGGGCGCAGGCGATATCGGTGGCCACTTTGCCACGCTCTGCCGCAGCATGGGTGCGCATGTCCGCGGCATCAAGCGCCATCCGCTCGTCTACCCCATTGTGTTTGAGGACATGGACGGCATGGATGCCCTGTCTGAGCGCCTGGCAGAGGCCGACATCGTCGCATCCTTTATGCCCAGCACGCCCGAGACCCGCGGTCTGGCGAACGCCGAGTTCTTCGCCGCGATGAAACCGGGCGCGTTCTTTGCCAACGGCGGCCGCGGCGATCTTGTGGTCGCCGACGACCTGGTTGCCGCTCTGGAATCGGGGCATCTCGCCGGCGCCGCGGTCGACGTCACCGATCCCGAGCCGCTGCCCGCCACAAGCCCGCTGTGGGATGCACCCAACATGCTCATCACGCCGCACGTCTCCGGCTGGTTTCACTTGGAGGCTACGCTCAACAATGTGGTCGACATTGCCGCGGAGAATCTGCGTCACCTGCTGGCCGGCGAAACTTTACGTTGTTGGATTGAGCATTAGATTGTTCCGGCGTTTTACCAATCTGCCGTTCAATTTCAAAGGCGCGACCAGAAGGTCAGCACCTTTTCATTTCACGGCACCTTGGCTCAAACGGCGGGCTCTCGCTGACTTTTGCTCTCCCTGCGGCGGTTTCGCTGGCGTCGGCTTCATCTGCAAGCCTTAGCAGCTCCGTCTTACCGTTGACATTGCGGCATTTGCCCAGATAAAACCTGCCAAAATAAACCCGTCCTTTTTTGGCAGGTTTTAGAGCTCCACACTTTCGGCACCGTTGATGTTTAGGTCGCGCTCGTAGAAAGCCGTGAGGGCACGGATCGCGTACATCACGTCGCGCACGCCACCGGTCTCGTAGCTCGAGTGCATGGCCAGCTGCGGCAGGCCCACGTCCACGGCGTGCATGCTCGCCTGCATATTGGACAGATTGCCGAGCGTGGAGCCACCCGCCATATCGCTCTTGTTGGCAAAGGCTTGCGTGGGCACGTCTGCGTCATCGCAGATGGCCTGGAACACTGCGCGGCTAAAGGCATCGGTGCAGTAGTGCTGGTTGGCGGCTTCCTTGATGACGATACCGCCGTTGAGCACGACCTGGTTGTAGGCATCGCACTTTTCGGCGTGGTTGGGATGCACGGCGTGCGCGTTGTCGCAGCTCACGAGCATCGAGGCGGCAAGCGCACGGTGGTACGACTCGTCATCAAAGCCCAGCGACCCGTTAATGCGACGCAACGCATCGGCCAAGAACGTCGACATGGCGCCCTGCTTGGTCTCGGAGCCAACCTCCTCGTTGTCGAAGCAGCAAAAGACCGAGATGTCATGCGCATTCTCGGCGCCCAAAAATGCCTGCAGCGAGGTGTAGGCGCAGGCTAGGTCGTCGAGCTTGGGCGTCGAGATAAACTCGTCGGCCCAGCCCCAAATGCGCGCGTCCTGACGATTGACCAGGAACAGATCGCGGCCCAGAATCTGCTCGGGCTCGACGTCCAGTTCGTCGGCGATCAGAGCATCAAAGTCGCCCTGCTTAAGCTCGCCGGCGCTGATGAGCGGGCACAGGTCGACAGCGCGGTTGGGTGCAAAGCCCTCATTGACGCCACGGTTCATATGGATAGCAAGGCTCGGAATGATAGCGACCTCGCGCTCGGTGGCAAGCAGGCGGCTCTCAATACGGTCGCCCTCGCGCACCAGCACGCGTCCAGCCAGCGCCAACGGGCGATCGAACCAGGTGTAGTCGATCATGCCGCCGTAGGCCTCGGTGTTCAGGCGCAGCGTCTCGCCCGCGCCGTCAAGCTCGGGCACGGCCTTGACCTTAAACGTCGGAGAATCGCTGTGCGACGCCGTGAGCTGAAAATGATAGTCGCCGGCAACGCCGTCCTCGCCCCACGTCGCGGCCAGGTCCTCGCCCACCTTAAAGGCGATAACGCTCGAGGTGTTGCGCTGCGTGTAATAACGCCCGCCCGGCTCGATGTCCCACGCCGCATTCTCGGGCAGGTAGGTAAAGCCCGCCTCGTCGAGCTCGGCCATAATGGTCGCCGCCGTATGGAACATGCTGGGGCACGCCTCGATAAAGTCGATAAGGTCGTTGGCGGCCTCGATATCGTCGGCCGTCACATGCGCGCGTTCGGGCGTTTCCTGATCCGTCATGCTCTCCCCTTTCGCTGGGTTGATGGTCCCCTCCAGCATACCCCGCCACGCCAGCGCCGCACTCTTCATTCCATGTTTAATCCCGTGCCACTCACCAGGTTGAGCCATCATGCCCGCGCTCCTTTTGCGATAATTACGCCAACAGGACGAGAGGAGCCGTCATGAAGCCACGTAACATTGCCATCGCCTGCGGTGTCGCGGGAGTCGCCGTCGGCCTTGCCGCTGCCACCGGTATCCTTTACCGCAAGCAAATCAAGTCCGCCGCGTCGCTCAAACGCTTGACCGGCTACGCGGATGGCTATGACCTGTACGCAATCGACATCGCCTACGACTACGATCTTGATCGCATCATCGCCGCTGGCGTGCGCGACGACCAGGCCTACATCGATGCCGTGGTGGCGCAGGTGCTGCCCGGTGTGCCGGCACATGTCCAGGCTCCCCAGTTTGCCTGCAGCGCTTTTGTCGCCGTAGATGCCGAAGGCCGCGTGCGCACCGGTCGCAATTACGACTTTAAGGACGACACCTCGGCGCTGCTGGTGCGCAATCACCCACGCGGCGGCTATGCCTCCATCGGGTTTGCCGCCCTTAACAACCTGGGCGATAACACTCCGCTTGACTCCGTCGCCGGACGCGCCGCCGCACTCATGGGTCCGTTTGCCCAGCTCGACGGTGTTAACGAATGCGGCGTGTCCGTTGCCGTACTCACCCTGGATTCCAAGCCCTGTGACCAGGACACGCAACGCCCTGTCATCAATACCTCGCTCGCCATCCGTCTGGTACTCGACCGTGCCGCCACCACACAAGAAGCTGTCGACCTGCTTTCCGCCTACGATATGCACGCCATGGCAGGACGCGATTATCACTTCTTTATCAACGACGCCACCGGTGACGCGCGCGTAGTAGAGTGGGATCCGCACGATCCGGACCGCGCTTTCAAAGCGACTCCTGTACGCCAGGTTACGAACTTCTACCCCTGCTATGGCGACGAAGTGCTGCCCAACCAAAAGAACGGCGAGCTGGGCCATGGTAAAGAGCGCGCCGTCGCAATTGCCGATGTCCTTGACGCCCATGTCGGTGCCCAGGACGAAACGATTGCCTGGGAAGCCCTGCGCGCCGCAGCGCAAGAGCCCAAACAGGGAGACATCACCAGCAATACGCAATGGTCGGTCGTCTTTGACAATACCGAACCCGCCGCCGCTATTACGCTGCGCCGCCACTGGGGCGACGTCGACGCCTTCGCACTGTAAGGAGCCAGGCCCGTCGACCTTACGCTCGCCTGACGTTGTTTACATTTCTATACGCTTGAGCTAACACGTTTTACCCCCGTATCAACAGTGTGCGGGGGTAAACTTATGCGCATGTTATAACTTGCCCGGAAGGATTCATCATGCTTAGGATCGGTCTTCTTACCAGTGGCGGCGACTGTCAGGCGCTCAACGCCACCATGCGCGGCATCGTCAAAACGCTTATGACCAATAGCGAAGAACCTATCGAGATCTATGGTTTTGAGGACGGCTACCAGGGCCTTATCTACAGCAGGTTCCGCGTCATGACGCCCGCCGATTTTAGCGGCATCCTTACCCGCGGCGGCACCATTTTGGGCACGAGCCGCACGCCGTTCAAGCGCCTGGACATTCCCGAGGCCGACGGTGTCGAGAAGGTGCCTGCGATGGTCCACACCTATCACAAGCTGCAACTCGACTGCCTGTTTATGCTGGGCGGCAACGGCTCCACCAAGACTGCCAACCGCCTGCGCGAAGAGGGCCTCAACGTTATCGCTCTGCCCAAGACCATCGATAACGACACCTGGGGCACCGAAATGACGTTTGGCTTTACGAGCGCCATCGACGTCGCCACCAAGTGCATCGACGACATCCACACCACCGCCTCGAGTCACGGCCGCGTGTTCGTTATCGAGATCATGGGCCACAAGGTTGGCTGGATCCCGCTGTACGCCGGCGTCGCGGGCGGCGCGGACGTCATCCTGATTCCCGAGATTCCCTACGACATGGGTAACGTCATCAAGACCATCGAGCATCGCATGGAGACCGGCAGCCGCTTTACGATCGTGGCCGTCGCCGAGGGCGCTATCTCCAAGGAGGACGCGGCGCTGCCCAAGAAGGAGTACAAGAAGAAGCTCGCCGAGCGCACGAGTCCGTCGATTGTCTACGACATTGCCAAGGAAATCGAGGCCAAGACCGGTCGCGAGACCCGCGTCGCCATCCCCGGCCACACGCAGCGCGGCGGTCAGCCCGACGCCCAGGACCGCATCTTTGCGACCCAGTGCGGCGTTGAGGCGGCACTGGGCTGCCTACGCGGCGAGTTTGGCTACATGATTGCCCTGCGTGACGGCAAGATGTGCCACATGCCGCTCGAGGAGGTCGCCGGCAAGCTCAAGTTTGTCGATCCCCAGAGCGACCTGGTACGCGAGGCCAAGGCGCTGGGCATCAGCTTCGGCGACGAATAGCCTCGGCCGAAATCCATCCCATCGGGCCCTCCGACCCCGCCCGACGTATTTCGATTTGGCTCCTCCCTTGACTCCGTCAAAGGTCGCTAATCGAAATCGTCGGTCGGGGTCGGAGGGCCCTGCGTTTACATACTCGCCGAGGCTATTCGTCTTCTTGCTGCGGGTGCCTAGGGCAGGAGGCGCCGTGCATTTTTGGGAGTTTTCAGCAGCCGAGGGTGCCTGCATACTGAATTTTGGGCGAAAGGCAGGCGCCATGGGCCGCATCTTGTAAAAACGAGCGGCTCTTGAGGCGTTGGGAGCTCAGAATCAGGGCTTTCAGCGCAGTTTTGTGCGCCCGCTCCCATACTCGTGGACTCCGGAATGCTGAATTCTCCGGAATTTGCACGCCGCCCCTGGGGGTACCTGCGGGTAAAAAGCAACCGCCCCGCCAAAATATGCATTCTTCGGGGCGGTTTATGCAATAAATCGACTGCGGCACGTCACAGCTCGCTACAACTTGAATCCAAGAACAGGTTACTCGGCGCTCTTGAGGGCACCGACCATGTCAATCTTGTTGAGGGTTCGGTTGGTGGCGATGTTGACGATAAACGTAAAGCCAAACGAAAGCACCACAGCGAGCACGAAACTCAGCGGCTCGACCTCAACATCAAAGTACAGCGACGGCATCTGAAGAACGTACGTAAAGCTCTCGGCAAGCAGGCCACCCAGCGGCACGCCCAGTGCGGTGCCAATCGCCGTAAGGATCAACGTCTCCTTATTGACGTAGTGGTGCACCTCGCCACGGCGGAAGCCCAGCACCTTGATAGTCGCCAGCTCGCGTTCGCGCTCCGAAATATTCGTATTAGACAGCGTAAACACCACCACAAACGACAGGCACGCCGCCATAAAGGTCACAAGCACTACGACCGAATTGATAATCGTAAAGTTCGACTCATAGTTCTCCCAATGCTCGGCCGTACTCGAAATCGTAAGCCAACCGTCACTCTTAAGCTTCTTGCTAAACGCAATCTGGTCGGCCGACGAGCCCTTAAGCAGCACAAAGATGCCGTTAAGACGCGCGCTTCGGCCGAACGCGCGCTCATAGGTGCCCTGCGTCATATAAAGCGTGTTGCCCAAATAATTGAGCGAGATATCGCTAACCTTGACCTTGGTAACATTGAGCGACGAATCCTGGACCTGCGCCGTATCGCCCGGCTGAATCCCCAGCACCAGCTGTGAACTCTTGCTTAAATACACGTCCCCGTCACGCAGGGCGAGCGGTTCTTTGGACTCATCCTCCAGGCGCACGTAATCGTCCAGGTCATTCGCGCGGTCGTCGGGAATCACGATGAGCTGTACGGTCTCGCTCTTACCGCCAAACGTAAAGGTGACGTTGTCGGTCATAATCGGCAGGGTCGAGGTCACGCGTACGCCGGAGTCGCTGGCCGCGCTACGCTCTTCCAGCGCCGCACACGTCTGAGCATAGTCATCGGGATTGGCGACCGCCAGCAAGTCATAGCGCGTGATATGCCCGTACTGTTTGGGCGAAAGCGCCACCGACGTATCGCGGATGCCCATACCGCAGATCACGAGCGCCGTGCAGCCGGCGATACCGAAGATGGTCATAAAGGCACGTTTTTTGTAGCGGAACAGGTTACGCGCTGCCACCTTGTTCAAAAAGCCCATGCGGCGCCAAATAAAGCCGATGCGCTCAAGCAAGATGCGCGAGCCGGCTCGCGGGGCCTTGGGACGCATAAGCGAGGCTGGGGTCTCGGCCATCTCGTGGCGGCAGGCGATAATCGTGGCACCCACCACGCCCACGGTAAACAGCGCCACCGAGACGATCGAGGACACGATGTCGTACGAAAGCAGCATCTGGGGCAGTGAGTACATGTCGTCGAACACCGTAAACAGGAACAGCGGCAACCCCACAAATCCGATGATGTTGCCGAGTACGCCGCCGAACAGACATGCCCACAGCGAGTAGTCCACGTATTTGGACAGGATTCGCCCGCGTGAATAGCCGAGCGCCTTGTACAGGCCAATGAGCGTGCGCTCTTCCTCGACCATACGAGTGGCGGTGGTAAGGCTGATGAGCACGGCTACGACGAAGAAAATAAATGGGAAAACCGTGGCGATGGCCTCAATCGAAGAGCTGTCGCTCTCGACGCTTGAGTAGCTTGCGATGTTACCGCGATCCTGGATGTACCAAGTGCATTCGCCCAGATCGGAAAGCTCGGCGCGTGCATCGGCAAACTGCTGGTCGGTGGCGGCGCGGCGCTGGTCCAAATCGGCCTGAGCCCGAGCACGCTCCTCACTGCCCTGGGGCATGCGGTTGATGTTGTCCTGCTCAATCCCAAAGAGCATATTCGCCTGGCGCTCGGAGGCATCCAAGCTTGCCGGCGCGTCGACCGTCAGCTCTTGGGCGCGCACCTTCTCACGCTCGTCGCGAATCTTCTCGATATTACCCTTGACCTCGTTGATCTTTGTCGTATAGGCATCTGAATAGGAGTTGAGGCTCTTGGCTCCCTCGACGATCACGTGGACCGCGGAGTAGGAAGAAGATGTCGCGGCATCCTCGCTCACATAGAACTTATAGTCCGCAGCCGAAGCAGCGCGAAAGGCGTTGACTGTCGAGTCGGAGCTCACATCAGTAGGATCGAGGACCTCGGCCGTAATGGTGTAATCACCCGCGGCAAACTGGTCCTTGGCGCTTTGGTTCGACGAGCTCGCGTCATTGGCGGCAAAACTCACCGTGTCGCCGAGCTTTTTGCCCGAAGCCTTCAGGAACTTCGAAGTCACCGCGACCTCGCCGGCGCTCTCGGGCAAATCGCCGCTCACCAGCACCGGTTGATCGATATTCTTCCCGGAAAGGCTCTGCACGACTACACGCTCGCGCGTGGTACCCACGGCGGTGTAGGCGGTCTCGGTGTAGATGCCCTCGGCCGTCTCGACGCCGTCGACCTCTTGAATGGCCGCAAGATCGTCGCGCGTAAGGCCATAGGTCGACTGCACGTTAATGTCATAGACATTCTGCTGGTCAAAATAGACGTCGACCGAATCGCGCAGATCCTCGCAGCCCGCCTTAAGACCGCACATCACGCTCACTCCGAGCGCGGTAATGACCACGATAGATAGGAAGCGCTTAAGACTGCCTCGGATTGTGCGGGAGATGCCACGGCGAAAAACCGTCGGCACCATATCATTTGAGCTTTGAGCGGTACGGTAGGTCGCGAACTCCCGATCGTGACCCACGTGCTCCGTATCGTGGTTTTGGCTGTTTCGGCGATCTTGGTCCATGGGCGCTACCACTCGATCGTCTCGATAGGCACGGGATTTTGCTGGACCGTCTCGCTCTCCACACGACCGCTCTTAAAGCAGATCAGGCGATCGGCCATGGGCGCGAGCGCGGAGTTGTGCGTGATGATGATAACCGTAATGCCCTGCTTGCGGCAGGTATCCTGCAGCAGCTGCAGGATCTGCTTGCCGGTTTTATAGTCGAGCGCGCCCGTGGGCTCATCGCACAGGAGCAGCTTGGGGTTCTTGGCCAGTGCGCGGGCGATGGACACGCGCTGCTGCTCGCCGCCCGAAAGCTGCGCGGGGAAGTTGGCGAGGCGCTCGCCCAGGCCAACCTGGCGAAGTGTCTGTTCGGCATCGAACGAATCGGGGCAGATTTGCGCCGCGAGCTCGACGTTTTCGAGCGCCGTCAGGTTGGGAACCAGGTTATAGAACTGGAAGACAAAGCCGACGTCGGCGCGGCGGTATTCCACGAGCTGCGCCTCATTGGCGGAACTCACGTCGCGCCCATCCACCGTTACGGTGCCGGAAGTCGCCGTATCCATGCCGCCCAGAATGTTGAGCGCCGTGGTCTTGCCGGCACCCGAAGCACCCAAAATGATGGCGAGCTCGCCACGCTCGACCGTAAAGCTCGCGCCGTCCAGCGCGTGAATGCGGGCGTCACCCTCGCCGTATGCTTTGACGACGTCCTTGAATTCGATATAAGCCATCGATTAATTCCCATCTGGTCGGATAACTCTTTAGTATTACCCATTTCGCACCGACCAAAAAGGGACAGGTTTATTTTGGCAGGTTTTATATGGGGAAACGAGGGGTGCGGGCAGGCACCAGGACTGTCCACGGCAACCATTTGACCCAAACCGTATCCACCGCTATGATGCCGCTACGGAATGAATGTCTCCGTTGGGTGCGCCAGCCAAGCTGCCGCGTTACCCTAAACCGCCTTGTTGCTGATGACTTCTGCTGTTACGTGATGCCCCTAGGCATCACGCCGCGGCAGGAGTCTTTTTTTGTTTTGGAGGAGAAGTGTCGGAAAGCGGCGCATCGAGCAGAATCAAACGTCTGCTCAACACCTATAGTGGCCTCGTGCTTATGGGTGCCGTCGGAATCCCCGTCGGTATCATCGTTGGCGCCATCTGCGCGCTCTTTGGACGCGTGCTTTTGGCGATCGGCGCCTTCCGCGACGAACACATCACCCTGCTCCTCCCCTTCCTCGCCCTTATGGGCCTTGCCATCGTGTTTGCCTACCGCGCTTGGGGCAAGGGCACCGACCGCGGCATGAGCCTGGTATTCGACGTAGGCCACGGGCGTGAGGACGCCATCTCGCCGCGCTTGGTGCCGCTCATTATGCTGAGCACGTGGGGGACGCACCTCTTTGGCGGCAGTGCGGGACGCGAGGGCGTGGCCGTGCAGATCGGTGCAACCGTCTCACATTGGATCGGCCGACGTCTACCTTTCCGAGACCCCGGCAACACGTTTTTGCTTATCGGCATGGCCGCCGGCTTTGCCGGGCTCTTTCGAACGCCCCTTGCTGCCACGGTCTTTGCTATCGAAGTACTGGTCGCAGGACGCATGGAATACCGCGCGCTGTTTCCCGCGCTTACAGCCTCGCTCGCCGCAAGTATGACCTCCGGTGCCCTGGGACTCGAGAAGTTCGAGGTCGCCGTTGTCGCCTCATGCGCGCTTGATCTCCCCGGTCTTGGACGGCTTGCGGTACTAGGCATCGCGTTTGGCATGGTAGGCGGTGCCTTTGCCTGGTGCCTTGCGCATGCCAAGACCCTTGCGGCGCGGCTGCTCCCCAACCCCTATGCGCGCATCGCCGCTATCGGCATCGCGCTATCGGCGATTCTGTTCGCACTGTGGCAGGGTCGATACTGCGGCCTTGGCACCAACCTGATATCGGCGGCGCTCAACGGTAACGGTAAGGTCGCCATCATGCCTTGGGACTGGGCGCTCAAATTCGTACTCACCATCGCCACACTTGCCGCAGGATATCAGGGTGGTGAGGTGACGCCGCTGTTTTCCATCGGAGCCAGCCTGGGCGTCGTACTCGCCGGGATTCTCGGCATGCCCGCCGAACTCTGCGCCGCGCTGGGCTACGCAGCCGTCTTTGGCAGCGCCACCAATACGCTGCTCGCACCCATCCTTATTGGCTGCGAAGTCTTCGGCTTTGGTAATCTGCCGATGTTCTTTATTGTCTGCGTCGTGGCTTACCTGTTCAACATGGATAAGTCGATCTACGCCCTGCAAGAGCGAGCGTAGAAAGATGTCCAAGCAGGTGGTCTCAACCGGAAACGGCGTCCCACTCTGAGGCTGTATTCCGGGACACGGTTTCCGCTTGGGACGCCATTCGGAAAGCGCATCCCGCTTTAAAACGGAATTCCGGGACGTGGTTTCCGTCTGAGTCTCCATTCGGAAAGCGTGTCCCGTTTTTTCACGGCATCTTGGCTATGCAAAGTGCTCGAACATTATTCCTCGTACGCGCCCTCAAGCCGAAGCAGCCACTCCTTGCGATCGAGCCCGCCGGCATATCCGTTAAGCGAGCCGTCGGCGGCAACCACGCGATGGCACGGCACGATAATCGAAATAGGGTTGCGAGCGACCGCAGCCCCCACCGCACGAGGAGACACAACGGGGTCCTCGTTCCCCGGCACCCGATGGCGGGCGGCGATACGAGCCGCAATCTCGCCATACGTGGCGACCTCGCCACGCGGAATAGAAAGCAGCTCAAACCAAACTTCACGCTGAAACGCCGTACCGATCATATGCAACGGCGGCGTATACAGAGGCTCCTGCCCTGCAAAATAAGCATTCAGCCAAGCCCACGAACGCTCAAGCACCGAAGAAGCCGCACCATGAGCCGGACTCGCCGACGACATGCCACCAGCACCGGAAACCGCATCGGCCCCTTCAACATGTTCGGAGTCTTCCCGGAGAAGCGTGGAGCCAAAGTGCTCCTGCCCCTCAAACCAAAGCCCCGTCAGACCGCGGCCATCAGCGGCAAGCAGGATTTCGCCCAAAGGCGAAGCAAACGTCGTCGTGACCACCAGCGGCTCCTTTCAAAACTCCGCACTATAATACCGCGAATTGTGTAGACAACTCCGCAGATACGTCTGGGCAGGATCGCAATTGCTTAAGCGAGGCCACTTTCCCCAATCAAGCGAAGAAAACGCGGGGCTTCTACGCCAGAGCGGTACCCATGCCAGCTGAGCTCTAATACTTTTCCCGAGAAGTGAACGAGTAAAAATAGGACCCCAAAGCATCCACACTTTTTGATTACAAAACCGCAGGATTCGCGCAGCAAAACCGCAGGAAATAGCGGTCAAAATATGTCAATGCTTCGGGGGTCCAAAATAGGTCGTTCACTTCTCGGGAAAAGTATTCAACTTCAATTCACCCCAACCCCAAAGTCACCTCAGGCAGCAGGCGCGAAGCGCCGCAGCTGCCGTCACGGCCCCGCAGCCCCCAAAGGAGGCAGGCGCAAAGCGCCGAGGCCGCCGCCGGGACCAGGGCCCGCAACGGCCACGTGCCCTCACATCAGCCCAGCGGCCCTAACCAACAACGGACCCATCGCAGGCCGCTCGCAGCCGAGTCACCGCAGGCGGTGGCCGGGCTCAGCTTTCAGAACACTCCGCAGACCAGTGCGGCGCCTTGTCCGCGGCTCCGAAGGAGCAGGACAAGGCGCCGCACATGGTCGAGGACGTTCTGAAAGCTGAGCCCGGCCCCCGCCGGACAGTTCCACCACTACTCGCAGAGCAGCTTGGCGATCTGGACGGCGTTGGTTGCCGCGCCCTTACGGATTTGGTCGCCACAGCACCAGAAGGTGATGCCACGCGCGGCCTCGGGGTTCGAGATGTCGCGGCGCACGCGACCGACCCAAATCAGGTCCTGGTCGGAGGTGTCCATCGGCATGGGGAATCGGTCGTGCGCATCCTCGGCGCCCAGGTCGTCGACCAGCTTGACACCCGGGGCAGAAGCCAGCGCAGCACGGGCCTCCTCGACCGTAATGTCGCGCTCAAACTCGAGCGTAATGCTCTCGGAGTGCGAGCGCAGCACAGGCACGCGCACACAAGTGCAGTTCACGCGCAGCTCGGGCAGGTGCATAATCTTGCGACCCTCGTTTTGCAACTTCATCTCCTCGGAGGTAAAGCCCTCCTCCTTGACGCCGCCAATCTGCGGAATCAGGTTGCTCGCCAACTGGGCGGCAAATGCGCGCGGCTCGGGAATCTCCTCGCCACGACCCAGGGCGGCCAGCTGGGCCTCGAGCTCGGCCATACCGGGAGCACCAGCGCCCGAAGCCGCCTGGTACGTCGAGACGATCATGCGCTTCACGCCGGCGAGCTTGTGCAGCGGCCAGGTGGGAACCAGGCCGATGATGGTTGCGCAGTTAGGGTTAGCGATAAGGCCGTGATGCCACTTGATGTCGTCGGCATTGATCTCGGGCACGACGAGCGGCACCTCGGGATCCATACGGAAGGCGTGGCTGTTGTCGACCACGACGGCGCCACGCTTGACGGCCTCGGGCAGCAGCTCCTTGGCGATATCGTCGCCGGCAGCGCCGAGTACGATGTCGCAGCCCTCAAAGGCCTCGGGGCAAGCCTCCTCAATAACAACCTGCTCGCCGCGGAACTCGACGGTCTTGCCCGCAGAACGCGCGCTCGCCAGCAGCTTGAGCTTGCCAACCGGAAACTCCTGCTCGTTGAGGCACTCGAGCATCTGGGTGCCCACGGCCCCCGTCGCGCCCAAAATAGCAACCGTGTACTGTTTCATGCTTCCCCCTTTAAAGGTTGTGGCTTTTGCCCGCACGCCGAGCAGGCAGGATATTCTTGCCCAGTGTATACAAGAACGGGGCGGACACGAAACCCACCCCGTCGAAACGAAACCGAAACGAAACGCCCCGCGCTAGATTTTTTGGAGCATGCCTCAAAACCCACTCGTGCGCCAAAAGGTAGATTTCTAGACATATCCCAAAAATCTACCGGGATGGTCGCTATTTGTGGAGGGCAGCCAGGGCGGGTTCAATCGGTGCAGGAGCCTCCAGATCGGAGACCTTCACAATGCCGTTCTCGTCGGAGAAGGCACGGTAAATGGTCTGAATCGCCAGGTCGAAGTCCTTATCCTCGACACCGATAATGATGTTGATCTCGTCGCAGCTCTGCGAAATCATGCGCACGCTCACGCCAGCCTGGCCGAGCATGCCAAACAGGTGGCCGGAAATACCTGCGCGGCCGCGCAGGTTACGGCCGACGGTCGCGATGAGCGCCAGGCCCTCGACAACCTCAATCTCGAGCGGCTCAACCTCCTGCTGGATGTCGCCCACGAGCGAGTACAGCGAATCGTGCACATCCTGCTCCTGCACCACGGCGCCAAAGCGGTCGACGCCGGTGGGCATGTGCTCGACGGAAACGTCATAGCGCTCGAAGACCGAAAGTGCACGGCGCATAAAGCCGACGCGGGGCTTGGTGCGATCGCGGGCCACGTTGATGGCGACAAAACCGCGCTTGCCGGTCACGCCGGTAATGATGGGCTCCGCCTCGCCCTCATCAGCCGTCTCGCTAATGATGGTGCCAGGGTCCTGCGGCGCATTGGTGTTCTTGATGACCAGCGGAATACCCGCCTCGCGCACGGGGAACACGGCCTCCTCGTGCAGGACGCTTGCGCCCATGTACGAAAGCTCGCGCAGCTCCTCGTAGGTAACGCGCGCAATGGGCTGAGCCTCGGGAACAATACGCGGATCGGCAGAGTAGAAGCCCGAGACGTCGGTCCAGTTCTCGTAAAGGTCGGCGTCCAGACACTTGGCCAGGATCGAGCCCGAGATATCGCCGCCGCCACGATCGAGCAGCTTAATCTGGCCCTCACGCGTCGCGCCATAGAAACCGGGCATAACAAAGCCGCCCTGCTGACCGTACTCCTGCACCAGCTCGGAGGTGCGGTTCATGCTGAGCGTACCGTCGTGATGGAACGCCACAACCGTCGCGGCGTCCAGGAACGGCAGGCCCAGGTACTCGGCCATCAGGCGAGCGGTGAAGTACTCGCCGCGGCTCACAAGCTCCTCGGTGGAGTAGCCGCCCGAGCGGGCGCGCTCGGCAAAGGCCGCGAACTCCTCACGGATGGGATAGGTGAGCTCCAGCTCGTCAGCGATATCAAAATAGCGCTGGCCAATGTCCTCGAGCAGCTCCTCACACGACACGTGATACTTAACGTGCGCGTTAACCAGGTAGAGCAGGTCGGTCACCTTGGTGTCGCCCTTAAAGCGGCGACCGCAGGCGGAAACCACCACAAAACGGCGGGCCGGGTCGGCATCGACGATGGCCTTGATCTTCTTAAAGTGTTCGGCGTCGGCGACCGACGAGCCGCCAAACTTGGCAATCTTAATCATGGGCTGGAGGTTACCTTTCTAAAAAGCCTCTGCGAACCTATTTTGCACGCTCTGATACCATGGTTTCACCGATTGGGACCAAGGCATCCGAGGAGCAGTGTTATATGGGAACTTATCATAGTACACGAGGACGCACTTTATCGTGCTCAAGTAAGGTGGCAATCCGCACCGGCATCGCTCCCGACGGGGGTTTGTTTGTCTCGGACGAGCTCGGCACCCAGCAGGTCGATATCAGCTCGCTTGCAGATAAATCGTACTTTGAAATCGCTCAAGATGTGTTGGGAATGTTACTGAATGATTACACGGGCGAAGAAATTTCGGCCTGTGTGAATGAGGCATATCGCGGCACGTTCGCGAGTGAAGAGGTTACGCCGCTCGTCAAACTCGACGCTGCGCCGGGCGCTGACGCCCCTCAGACCTATGTGACTGAGCTCTTTGGCGGCCCCACGAGTGCCTTTAAGGACGTCGCCCTGCAGATGCTCCCCCGCCTCATGGCCCGCACTTCCGCCAAGGACGGCGGCGCCGAGCGCATCATGATCGTCACCGCCACGTCGGGCGACACCGGCAAGGCCGCACTCGCCGGTTTTGCCGACGCTCCGGGCACGGGCATCACCGTCTTTTATCCCGAAGGCAAAGTCAGCCGCGTGCAGAATCTGCAGATGTCCACACAGGAAGGCGATAACGTCGCCGTCTGCGGCATTCGCGGCAACTTCGACGATGCCCAGAGTGCCGTCAAGCGCATCTTTGCCGATAAGGAGCTTGCCGAGCGCTTGGAGGCCGCCGGAACGGTGCTCTCGAGTGCCAACTCCATCAACGTCGGCCGTCTGGTGCCGCAGGTCGTCTACTACTTTGCCGCCTATGCGCAGCTGTTGCGCGCCGGCGCCATCGAGGCCGGCGACGCCGTGGAGTTCTGCGTACCGACCGGCAACTTTGGCGATATCCTGGCCGGCTACTATGCCAAGCGCATGGGCCTGCCCGTCGCCAAGCTCATTGTCGCGAGCGACAAGAACAACGTGCTGGCTGACTTCCTGACCACCGGCGTCTACGACCGCAACCGTCCGTTCTTCACGACCATCTCGCCGTCGATGGACATCCTCATCAGCTCCAACCTGGAACGCATGCTCTACTTCCTGTCCGATGGCGACTGCGAACTTGTTGCCGGCCTTATGGAGCAGCTGGCAAAGACTGGTCACTATGAGGTTCCCGCCGACCTGCTGGCAAAGATTCAGAGCGTCTTTGGCTGCGGCTGGGCCAGCGAGGACGAGGTGCGCGCTGCCATCAAGAGCTGCTGGGATGCGAACGGCTACGTGATCGACCCGCACACCGCTTGCGGCTATCACGTCTTTGAAAATGTCGCTCCCGCCGAGGGCGCCAAGGCCCGTGTGCTGCTTTCGACCGCCAGCCCCTACAAGTTCCCGCGTGCCTGCTGCGATGCTCTGGGGCTCAACGTTCCCGAGGACGACTTTGAGGCCATGCGCGTGCTCGAGCAGGCCACCAATACGGCCGCACCGGCACAGCTCGCCGAGCTCGAGTCCAAACCCGTCCGCTTCGAAGACGTCTGTGACGTCGATGAGATGGCAAGCTACGTCGAGTCTGCAGCAAAAAAGATGGCTACCAACTAAAACCCTTATTAAGCGCCGGCGAAAGCCGGCGCACCTTCTTTTATCAGATAACCCCCGGGATGATGACGAACGCGCACAGCGTGCCTGGCTGTTTAGTTCGTCGCGAGTTCCGCACGCAAAGGAAAGCGCTTAATGTGCTTTCCGTCTTGTGCAGGACTGCCCGAGCAGCAAACTAAACAGCCAGGCACGCCAGGAGGACCCACATGATCAAGATCACCGTCCCAGCAACCAGCGCCAACCTAGGCATCGGCTACGACACCCTCGGCATGGCCGTCAGCCTCTACTCGCACTTCACCTTCGAGCGCGCTGACAAGCTCACCATCACGGGCTGCCCCGAGGAGTTCCAAAACGAGAACAACCTGGTCTACGTCAGCTTTGTCGATGCGCTGGCCGCATGGGGCGAGCCGGCCTTCCCCGTCGCCATCGACATTCAAACCGATGTACCCGTCGCTCGCGGCCTGGGTTCCAGCTCCACTTGCGTCGTCGCTGGCATTATGGCCGCCGCCGCACTGACAGGCCACACCGTCGACCGCGCTGAGCTCGTCCGCATTGCCACCGAGGTCGAGGGCCATCCCGATAACGTCGCTCCCGCCATCCTGGGCGGCGCCGTCTGCTCCTTTACGCCGACCGATTCGCTCCCCCAGTGCCTGCGCTACGAGGTGAGCGATCGCTTGCGTTTTATTACCGTGATTCCGCCCTACGAGGTTCACACGAGCGAGGCGCGCAAGGTCGTGCCGCAGGAGATTCCGCTCTCCACCGCCGTATGGCAAATGGGCCGTATCGCCGGCATGACGCGAGGCCTGGAGGCCGGCGACCTCGACCTGATTGCTGCCGCCAATGACGACCGCATCCAGGAGCCCTATCGTCGTCGCCTGATTCCCGACTACAACGCTGTGCGCGACACCTGCCTTAACGGCGGCGCCAAGACCATCTGGATCAGCGGTTCGGGCTCTACCCTTATGGCTGTGACCGACGACACCATCGTGGCAAAATTCCTGCAGGTCAAGCTGCGTGAGCAGTTCCCCAAGTGTGAGACGCACATTCTAACGTGCGACACCGAGGGCGCTCAAATCGAGTACCTGTAGACATCGCCGATCGGTCTGTCCGGGCCACCCGGGGACATCCCCTTAAAAACGTCCTCGCACTTGAGGCCCGCTTATCCTGCTCCTTCGGAGCTGCGGATAAGCGGGCCTCGTGCTGCGGAATGTTTTTAAGGGGATGCCCCCGGGTGGCCCTATGGCAACGTGGCTAGCGATGTCTCTAGGGACCCACGCTTTGAAGGGGCGCCGGGCTGAAATTATGGCCCTTTATTGATAGGGGCTCTTGCTAGGCTGGAGCACTTACTAGTGACAGGCTTCGACTATGTGCTTGGTTTAGGCTGCGCTGGGTTCCTTGTATTCGAAGACTGGTTCTAGGAGGTCTTCGATGTTGCAGTGGAGGGCTTTTGCTATGGCTCTTACGCTTGTTACCGAAGCTTCATTGATGTTTCTCTGGCGCTGCTCGTACATTTGGATTGAGCGTAGTGACACACCCGATTCGTATGCTAGGTCTTGTTGGGTTTTCTTAAGCTTCTTTCTTGCTAACGCAAGTTTGGTTTGCCTGGACGCTTTTTTCGCCATATCGCAGACGAGGCGAACCACTCGTTCCTCCGAGGCTTCGTGCCAGGGGTAATACAGACTGCGCAGCACATCAAATGGAACGACATGCAGCAAATCTTCGAAAGACTCTCCTAGGCGCCACTGCAGGTATGCCAGCATCCAGCCCGCCCAATATTCCGGCGTCTTCTCAAATCGATAGGTGCAGTCCGGTATAGGCCTGTTTTGATAGCCCGACCTTTCAGCGATAAGCGCGAACAGCTCAACACCCGATTTTCCCGACACGACCCATGCGTTGCCGCGTTCAAACTCGCGAGCAACCCCGCTCAGGCAAAAGAGTTCAGCAACTTCAGATCCTTCTGCTCCATAGTCATTGACGGCATAGTCGAAGCAGTCGCCGAGGTTGTTCATTGCGTCCTCGAGGTAGTAGACGGGATATGTCCTACTCGGTCCACGATCTGTTAACTCTTGGATCATTTAAATCAACCCTCCCTGCCATTAAATCCCTAATGTCGATGCCTTCGGAATCGAACCCATTGACCGTATCCAAGTATTTGCGTCGAGCATTCTGCTCTCGCTCAAAACGCTTGGGATAAAACTCAGACCCCGAAGCCCGCTTCCAATCGCAGAATCTAATCATCGAAAATGCGCGCTCGCTCATAAGGGCATATTGGATACCCACATCACCCAAGCACATGATACGTTGCAGCTGTTTGAGCGATATCATGCCGCTGACAAACTGTCTTGCAAACGAAAAATAGGAGTCGTCAGCACGATAGCCTCGAATAACGTCATAAGGAGATGTATCAATTAAGCAGTTATCAAGTAGATAGCGAAGCCCTTCACGCGCCAATGGCGTCGAAACATTGAACTCTCTGTTATTCGCCAGAATTGCAAGCCAATTGAGGATTGAAAACTCCCCAGACTCCAAATCCAAGACCGAAAGGCCATCTAAATCAAGCTCATATCGATTGGCAACGCCATCAGACTCGGTCCGGCATGCCCATTCCATCGCCATTTCCTCATGTGGCGTGCAATAAAACCCGCGCCCATAGTCATTGAATGGTCTGCATTTATCCAACGACGGACGTTCGACAACAACCTCCGACCCGTGCCAAAGCTCCATATCGACCTCCGAATAAAAATATCACCCCAGTGATAGTGTACCAACAACTATCACTGGGGTGCTATAGATAGATGCAAACTATTGTCTGCCAAGAGCCCCTACTAGAGGCAGGCCTCGGCAATGCGGCGCTTGAGCTCGTCGATGCCGGTGCCGGTCTGGGAGCTTGTGATGATTACGTTTTCGGCCGGGACGTTGAGTTGCTTTTTGATGGCTGCCGCTTGGCGGGCCTGCTGGGTGCGGCTGAGTTTGTCGGCCTTGGTGAGGCAGACGATAAAGTTGAACTCGTTGCCCTGCAGGTAGTCGATCATGTCATGGTCGAGCTTGCTGGGGTCATGGCGAATGTCCACCAGCGACACAACCAGGTTAAAGCTGCGCTCGGAGTCGAAGAAGTCGCCGATGAGCTCGGCCCAGCGGTCGCGCTCGGCCTTGGAACGACGGGCGAAACCGTAGCCCGGCAGGTCCACAAAGTGCACGTCGTCGGCCTCGAAGAAATTGATATTGCTCGTCTTGCCCGGCGTGCTCGAAACCTTGACCAGGTTCTTGCGGCCAAAGAGCTTGTTCATGATGGACGACTTGCCCACATTGGAGCGGCCCACAAAGCTCACCTCGGGACAGGTGGACTCGGGGATCTGCGAAACCTTGCCGTAGCTGGCGACGAACTTGGCAAGCTGGTAGTTAATGGAATCGGCCATGGATACTCCTTGGTCGTAGGTTCTTACAATAGGGATGCACGATTACGCAGCGGCGATGCAGCGGACGATATCGAGTGTAATGCCGCTCGCGGTGCGGGCGTACTCGTCCAAATCGAACTCTCGCTCGCAAAACGCGTCATATGCCTCGTCACAATTATCGCTGATAGCACGCAGCACCAGACAATCGACACCGTTCTTGGCTGCAATATGGGCAATCGCAGCACCTTCCATCTCAACGCAATCGGCATGCGTCGCCTCGATGGCGGCGCTGCGCATGACGTCGCCCGTTACAAAGCGGTCGCCTGTAGCGATAGTGCCAACCAGGAACTGTTTAGGGTCCTTCTCCGCAGCGGAATCAGAAGCGTAAGCATCGATAAACCCATGTTTTGCAAGCACGGTGGTGGCGATGTCAACCAGAGCCGGTGTCGAGGCAAACTCCTCAAGCTCCGGCGCCGACTCGGCGATGAGCGCCGTGTCGGTATCCAGATAGCGCAGGCACTTGCCAATAACCACGTCATTGATATGGAGTTTGGAGTTTAAGCCACCCGCAATGCCCGAAAACACAACGGCCTGCGGAGCATATTTGCTGATGAGATGCTGTGTTGCGCCAGCGGCGTTTACGGTTCCCATGCCAGCGGTCGTGGCGACCACTGACAGACCGTTGAGTTCGCCGCTTACAACGCTCAAGCCTGCCTCTTGCGACACATGGGCGCCGTTCAGTTCTTCTTTAATCTGCGCAACCTCTTTTTCGAGTGCACCGATGATTGCGATGGTAGGCATACCATCCCCCAAACCTGTGAAAACTGTTTATCCACGGTATGGTACCAGCATTTTGACTCAACCGCGCAATACGAAGCCGTTAGGCCAGCGCAGCGCGGGTATCGTAGAGCGCCTTGGCGATGGCGGCCACGGCCTCACTCGAACGGTCACTCCACGGCATCGATGACATGATGCTCATAATGTAGGTGTCGCCATCGACATCGATGAGGCCAGCATCGCACGTCGCATTGCAACCTGCCTCGCTGATCCAGCCGGCTTTGTTACGCACCATGGCATGGTCGTCCGCAATGCCGTCACGGATAAAGGACCGGGTCGTAGAGGCCAGAAGGCCCGACAGCCATTGCGACGTCTCGCTCTCGCGGCTCAAATACTCGCTCATCTCGCGCCACAACTTGGCCGAGGTGCGCGGGCAATAGGTGGGGAAATCGCTCATTGGATCGAGCGCGACCTCGTCTTCAACGCCGAGTGCGGCAATCCAATCCTCGTAGCCATCTTGATCAAACGTTGCACGCAACGCGACAAACGAGTCGTTATCCGAGTTGACGACCGAGGTCTCGATCAGGTCGCGAACCGTCAGCCAGCCCATACTGTAGCCGCCATAGGTGCCCAGAGCATCATCGAGCGATACTTGCCCTGTCTCGACCAGTAACTCGCAGACGTAGAGTACATAGAGCGCCTTGTAGCTGCTCGCACCGTACACCTCGGCGTCCGCGTTATACGTCACGCCCTTGCCGCTCGAAAGATCGTAAAACACCACGCCCACGTCGCCCAATTCCTGGGCCTGATCAAGGGTATCTTGGAGCGCGGCGAGGCTCTCATCCTCCAGAGCGGGGATCTGGTCATCAACCAGCGAGAAGGTCTGCACGGTATCGCCTGAGGGAATATCGTTAAAGTCCGCCTTCGAAAGCCTCGTCTTGAGGCTCGCTGTCGACAGGGTTTGACTTGCGGCGGCTTTAGATTTAGAGACCTTTTTGTTTTGCGTCTGTACCGTTGACGCATCTGAGTGTGCCGTTCGCTCCGACGCGTAGGTTTTAGCGGTAATTCCGAGGATAATAACCGCCAACGTTAGCATCCCAACGGCGGCAATCTTCGTCACGCGGATGCGAGCGTCGGCAAGGCCACGCGAAGACGTGCCCTTCGTCTCATATCTGCTGCTATGCTGCGGCACATGCTCGTCCCGCGATGCGTCGTTTCGCACGTGGTCTCCTGGCTGCTCCCGTTCATATACGAGCAGCATAATACCGAGCAGGCATTTCTTTCCGAAGATATTCAGAAGCGTTTAAGGTGTCTTTAAAGAAACCACAAGCGTATTTATCCAAATGGCACGATTCTGTTGCGCATCTCACCGCAACCCAGAGAGCAGTCTTTTTAGGACGGGGCTCTTTTAGCTACTTCTCCACCCTACCGGCCCCAAATGAGCTACCCCTAGCCGATGGCGTTTTTGAGTTCCGCGCGGCGTTTTTTCATGCCCGTCATGACGGCGTTGCGCAGCTCGGGCATGCGCGCGGTATCCATCTGTGGAACGCCCTCGAGCTTATAGGGAATCCCCAGCTGCTCATACTTGACGACGCCCATCGTGTGATACGGCAGCATTTCCAGGCCCACCACGTTATGCCACGGAGCAATCAGACGACCGAGTGCCTCGCACTCCTCTGCCGTGTCGGTAATGCCCGGTACTACCACGTGACGGATAACGACCTTAATCCTGCGACGCGCCAGCTCATCGCCAAACGCCAGGATGCGCGCAGGATCGCAACCGGTCAGCTTTTTATGCTCGACGGGATCGGCGTGTTTAATGTCGAGCAGCACCATATCGGTCTCGTTGAGTACGGCATCGAACTTCTCGGGATGCGCGGGGTCGAACGCATAGCCGCAACTATCCAAGCAGGTATGTACGCGACCATCGGGGTTGTTGTGCATTGCGCGGAACAGGTCGGCCAAGAACTCAGGCTGCAGGAGCGGCTCGCCGCCGGATACCGTAATACCACCGCTGCGGTAAAACTCATGGTTGCTCTGGAACTCGTCTATCAGGTGCTCGACGGTCACCATGGTGCCGCCGTTAACCGACCAGGTATCGGGGTTGTGACAATACGCACAGCGCATGGGGCAGCCCTGAACAAACACCACAAAGCGGATGCCGGGTCCATCGACCGTTCCCATCGTCTCGATCGAATGCACGCGGCCCAGGGCAAACGCGGAGTCCTCAGGACGAGCGTCCATACCCTCGAGCTTCATCTCAGCCATTCCCGCTACCTTGCCTCTCATTGGTTTTAGCTACATAAATGCCAGAGTCATTCTAGCCTATATGCTTGATGGCGAAACGGTTTAGCGGTCAATTGGATTGTCCTTTTTGGCCCCATGCAAAAGCGGCGGGAAGGTTGTCGCAACCCGCCCGCCGCCGAGGCAATAGAAATCGATAGACGCCAGGCGTTACGCCTTGAGCGTGAGCACCGCGCCGAAGGCGGTCGGGCCGCAATGGCTCGAGATGACGCCGCCGACCTGAGTCCAGGTAACGTCCTTAAAGCCCAGGTCGTGCGCATAGACTTCCATGTCGTCGCGCAGCTCCTCGGAAAGGCCTACCGAATACGCCAGGCCAATGTGCGAGTAGTCAATTTCGCCCTTCGCAACCATGTGGTCAATAAAGGCGCGGGCGCACTTGAGCATAGAGCCGCGGAACTTCTTGGTCGCCACGAACTTGCCACCCGTTACCTCAATGCAGGGCTTAATCTTGAGCAGATGGGCGCCTAGGAACGCGACGTTGGACAAGCGACCGCCCGCCTTAAGGAAGGCAAGGTCGGTAGGAACAAAGCCCAGCAACACGCGGTCCATAACGGAGCTCGCGAAGGCGAAGATCTCGTCGACGGTGGCATCGGGATGAGCCTCGATGTATTTGGCGGTCTCGACGACAACAAGCGACTGGCCCACCGAGACAAAACGCGTGTCCATGGAGAACACGTAGTCGCGCCCCTCTGCCGCGATCTTCGAGGACTGATGCGAACAGGTCGTGGCCTCGGAATACGCAAGATGCAAAATGGTCGCGTCGGGCTGTTCGGCGTGAATGCGGTCGTACACGCAAGAGAAATCTGCCGGCGCGCAGCCGCTGGTCTTGGGCATCACGCCAAACTCGTTGCAGCGCGAATAGATCTCGAGCGGATCGATCGAGCCGTCCTCGACGGTCTCGTCACCAATCGTGACATGCATGGGCACACGCACGATGCCGTAGCGTTCGCAGAGCTCTGGCGTCACATCCGAACCAGATTCAACCACGATTACGTACTTGCCCATTCTTATCACGACCCATCTCGACGTTGACTTTTTAATATGTGACGCACGTCCGCCGTCCTGCTACAGAACGGCCTCCAAGCGCCAAAGAGACGCCGTCCCTTGCACAAAACAAAGGACAGCGTCTCCCTGGAAAACTCCGTTCTTAACTGAGATTTTACACGGTTTATTACTAAGTGTTACTTACTCCGCAAACGGTAGCTATACGCGATAAACGGTAGCAAGTAAGTATCCAGAACGCTCAACCCATTAGGAGAGTTCCGCCTAAAGGGTGACTACACAGGACCCCCGCCGGGGCTGTTTGGGCTACCTCCCAAAACATTCCGCAGGACGCAAGAAGCCCTCGCCGCACGAAGTGCGCAGCGAGGGCTTCTTGCATGTCCGAGGACACCAATTTAATTTAGCGTGGTTCCCTAAAGTGCGATAACGCAGGAGACCCGGCAAGGCCGGGAGCACTTTGCCTCGCAAACATTCCGCAGCCGCGAAGCGGCGAGGACGTTTGAGAGGCAAAGTGCGTAGGCCTTACCGGGTCTCCGGTGGGAGTTGAGTCCCTTTAGAACTTGTTGTGGAAGGTACGCGAAATGACCTCGTCCTGCTGCTCCTTGGTGAGCGTGTGGAAGTTCACGGCATAGCCGGAAACGCGGATGGTCAGCTGCGGGTACTTCTCGGGGTGAGCCTGAGCGTCGAGCAGCGTCTCACGGTTGAAGACGTTGATGTTCAGGTGGTGGCCACCCTTCTCGGCGTAAGCGTCGAGCATGTGGACCAGGTTGTCGGCCTGAGTCTCGGAAACTTCAGAAACCTTCATAATGTGTCTCCTTCAATCGATAGGCGCCGGACGAAACCGGTGCACTAATCAGTAATCGTTATTGTTAGTATAGCACTAACAATAGTTACTCGCCCAGCTGATCAAGGTCGATATCACCAAAGAACACTTGGTCCTCCTTGCCGAGCGCGCCCGGGATGATGGAGAAGGTGTTGGAGATGCCGTCCTGGGCATCGCGGAACGGGAGCTTGGAAACCGAAGACAGCGAAGCGATGGCGCCCTGGCTATCGCGCTTGTGCATGGGGTTAGCACCCGGGGCGAACGGCTGGCCAGCCTTGCGGCCGTCGGGCGTGGAGCCGGTCTTCTTACCGTACACGACGTTGGAGGTAATGGTCAGAACCGAGGTCGTGGGCACGGAGTTGCGGTAGGTGTCGTTCATGCGGATGTACTCCATGAACTGGTGCACAACGTCGTGAGCGATCTGGTCGACGCGGTCGTCGTCGTTACCGTACTTGGGGAACTCGCCCTCGGTCTCGAAGTCGACGATGATGCCGTTCTCGTCACGGACGGGGTGGACCTTGGCGTACTTGATGGCGGACAGGGAGTCAGCCACGACGGAAAGGCCAGCGATGCCCGTAGCGAACCAGCGGTGCACGTGCTTGTCGTGCAGAGCCATCTGGATGCGCTCGTAGCAATACTTGTCGTGCATGTAGTGAATGATGTTCAGCGAGTTGACGTACACGCCAGCGAGCCACTTCATCATGTCGTTGTACTTGGCCATAACGTCATCGTAATCGAGCGTGTCGCCCTCGACGGCGCGATACTTGGGGCCGACCTGCTTCTTGGAGACCTCGTCAACACCGCCGTTGAGTGCGTACAGCAGGCACTTGGCCAGGTTGGCACGAGCGCCGAAGAACTGCATCTCCTTGCCAATGCGCATGGAGGACACGCAGCAGGCGATGCCGTAGTCGTCGCCGTGGTAAACGCGCATGAGGTCGTCGTTCTCGTACTGGACCGAGGAGCTGGCGACAGAAGTCTTGGCGCAGAACTTCTTGAAGTTCTCGGGAAGACGGGTCGACCACAGAACGGTCATGTTGGGCTCGGGGCTGGTGCCCATGTTCTCGAGCGTGTGCAGGTAGCGGAAGCTCATCTTGGTAACGAGCGTACGGCCGTCAACACCCATGCCGCCGATGGACTCGGTGACCCACTGCGGATCGCCGGTAAACAGGGCCTGGTACTCGGGGGTACGGGCAAACTTGACCATGCGGAGCTTCATGATGAAGTGATCCACGAACTCCTGGATCTGCTCCTCGGTAAAGGTGCCGTTGGCAAGGTCGCGCTCAGCGTAGATGTCGATGAACGTAGAGGTACGGCCGATGGACATAGCGGCGCCGTTCTGCTCCTTGACGGCAGCGAGGTAGGCGAAGTACATCCACTGGATGGCCTCCTGCGTGTTGGTAGCAGGTTTGGAAATATCGAAACCATAGGTCTCGGCCATCATCTTGAGCTCGCCGAGGGCGCGGATCTGCTCCTGCAGCTCCTCGCGATCGCGGATGTTGTCGGCGGTCATGACCGTCGGGGTGGAAGCCTTCTGGGCCTCCTTGTCCTTGATCAGGTAGTCGACGCCGTACAGGGCGACACGACGGTAGTCGCCGATGATGCGGCCGCGGCCATAGCCATCGGGCAGACCGGTGATAATGTGAGCCGAGCGGCAAGCACGCATCTCGGGGGTGTAGACATCGAAGACGCCGGCGTTGTGGGTCTTGCGCTCGAAGGTGTAGCGCTCGACGACGTTCTCGTCGATCTTGTAGCCGTGCTGGCTGGCAGCCTGGCAAGCGATGCGGATACCACCGTTGACGTGCAGAGCGCGCTTGAGCGGCTTGTCAGTCTGAAGACCGACGATGGTCTCCTTCTCGCGGTGGGCGTTATCGATGTAGCCAGCGGGGTGGCTCACGATACCCGTGACAGTCTTGGTGTCCATATCGAGGACGCCGCCCTGCTCGCGCTCCTTGAGCAGCAGGTCGAGAACCTCGCCCCACAGCTCCTTGGTACGCTCGGTCGGACCGGCGAGGAACGATTCGTCGCCCTCGTAGGGGGTGTAGTTCTTCTGGATGAAGTCTCGGACGTCAACCTCTCCCGTCCAGATGCCTTCCTTGAAGCCTTCCCATGCCTCCTGCATTGTGTAACCACGCTCCTAGTTACGTATAATGCGGCGCTCTCTCACACCGCTGCTTATTGAATTCTTGAATGTTCGGGTTGCATGACCGGCTTCATTTGCCTTCCATCGCGCGTTAGCACAGGAAAAAACGTTTGTTCACCTTGGAACTGCAACCCAAAAACCCAAGATTTCACCCGTTTGAGAAGGATAACATAGCCACCCCCTTCATCAGGGCTGTTATATGTTTCTTTTTTTATACCATTAGGGCGTTTTTAACAAATCCGCAGGAAATGCGAGCGTGAACAACTACCGTTCACCGATTTGTTTGGTATTTTTCCTTGCCTTTGTACGACGTTCACTCTAGCTGTTATGCCAGCTTTAGCAGGGTAAAGTGCCCCAGAGACCCACAGAAACTGCAGGGCGGCCACGGGATTTCCCCCGGGGCGGCCCTGTGGCGTGGCTAGTTATTTAGCTTTGATTGCCGCTTGGCATTAGGCGGCTGCGGTGACCTTGTCAGCCGCGGCCTTTTTGCTGTCGCCGTGACCCTGGCCCTCAAAATGCTTGAAGCACCAGCTGGTGACCAGCGGGGTCAAAATGGCCGTCACGATGGCGCACGCTGCAACCTGCGCCGTAGCCGTCGCAAGCACGGCACCACCGTACATGGCCTCGTTGACGCTCGCCATGGCGGCAGGCGTGGCAACATTGGCTCCGGCGCAGCTCGAAATGGCCGCACCTGCGACACCCGTACCGCCCGTGAACTTATCGACCGCGATGATGGGAATTGCAAAGACCACCGAGCAGATCACGCCGAGCAGGATGCCGGGAAGACCGCCGTTGATGAGCTGGCCAAAGGTCATGGTCGAGCCCATGGCAAAGAAGACGAGCACGATGATGGCGGAAAGTGCCGGAGCCATCATCTTCTTAAAGCTCGGGAAGAATATATCTCCTTTGGATGCATGCGAATCGTAGCCGCACGCGCCTATGTCAGAAAGAAGGCGACATCCCCTCGCCTAACCGCGGGCATAATAGTTCTTTGAAACGCTTCAGCAATTGTATTATTTTAAGTCTTTATGCGCTCTTTATATTGCCTAGTGGCCAAGTAGATTTTTGGGACATGTCCAGAAATCTACCGAATAGGATGGTTGAGCGGGAGGTATCATCTTTCACCAGAAATAGTTTCTAGTGTTAGGGGTTTTCGGTGAAAGATACCGATTTCCGTGAACTTGGGCGTCAGCTCCTTACCGAGTTCGGCAGCATGCATCAGCGCATTTCGCGCTTTGCGGACAAAGCCCTCAGTGGCGAGATGGCCGTCATGCGCGCCCTCATGCTCGCTGGCGGTTCGCTCACGCCAAGCGAACTCGCCGATCGTGCCTGGGTCTCGAGCGCCCGCATCGCCAATATCCTGCGCGCTCTCGAAGCCAAAGGCTGGGTCGAGCGCGAGCACTCAAAGACCGACCGTCGTCGCGTACACGTCACGGTGACCGACAAGGGATTCCATGATCTCGAAATCAAGCATCGGGAATTCGAGGACCGCACCGCGGCCTTCCTCGAGCAGCTCGGCGAAACAGATACCCAAGAGATGGTGCGCCTTCTTAGGCGTGCCAACGAAATTATCGACCGAAATCAAGAAAGGAGAGATGCCGAGTGAGGATTCTCAAGCTCTTTAAAAAGCATGTCCTGGCACTGTTCGCAGCTATCGTACTTATCGTAATCAGCTGCAACGCCGATCTGGCGCTGCCTACGTATATGAGCGACATCGTCGACGTGGGCGTGCAGCAAGGCGGTATCGCCTCGCCCGTACCTGACACCATTCGCACCGAATCGCTCGACGACCTCGAACTCTTTATGAGCGATAAGGACGCCAAAGCTGTGGAGGCCGTGTTTAGCAAGGCGGATAATAACGGCATTCGAACGTACAAGGGCACCGAGGAGGAGCGCGCCGACGGCGGCAAGATTGCCGACATCGTGAGCCTGCCCGAGACCGTCGTCCTTTCGTTCAACCAGGGCATTGACGCCAACTCCATGGATGACATGATGGGTTCGTCCAGCGAGAATAACAACAACGCCGCCCAGGCCATGCCCACCCCCGAGCAGATGGCGGCAATGACGCCCGAGCAGCTCGCCGAGACGCAGCAGAAGGCCGCGGCAGCGCAGAACATGCAAAAGCAAATTGACACCGACGGCGGTAAGATCACCATGAAGAGCCTGCGCCTAGGCGTTGAAGGCGGCCTAATCGACCAGGGCAAGCTCGTCGAGGGTGCCAACGATATGGCGGACAAAATGGGCTCCATGTCGGGTTCCATCGTGACCCAACGCGCCGTGAGCTATGTACAAGACGAGTACAAGGCGCAGGGCATCGACCCCGCCGACGTGCAGAACGCCTATCTGGGCCGCATGGCAACCACGATGTTTGGTCTGTGCCTGATCTCGCTCATCGCCACCATCCTGACCGGCGCCGTGGCCTCGCGCACCGCCTGTTCCATCGCACGCGACCTGCGCCGCGAGACCTTCAACAAGGTTATGCACTTCTCGCCGGCCGAGGTGGGCAAGTTTAGCCAGGCCTCGCTCATCACCCGCTGCACCAACGACATTCAGCAGATTCAGATGGCCGCAACCCTGTTTATCCGCATGTGCCTGATGGCCCCCGTCATGGGCATCGTCGCCGTCATGCGCGTCCTGGCCAACCACACCGGCCTGGAGTGGACCATCGCCGTGGCCATCATCGCGGTCTCGGCCGTCGTCGGCGTGCTTATGGGCCTCACCATGCCCAAGTTCAAAAAGATGCAGAGCTTTGTGGACCGCGTGAACCTCACCGCCCGCGAGCTGCTCGACGGCCTTATGCCCATCCGCTCGTTCAACCGCGAGGAGCATGAGCTCGAGCGTTTTGACAAGGCTTCGCTCGACCTAATGACCACGCAGCTCTACACCAATCGTGCCATGAGCTTTATGATGCCGCTCATGATGCTCGTCATGAACTGCATCACCGTGCTTATCGTCTGGTTTGGCGCGCAGGGCGTGTCCGATGGCGTGATGCAGGTCGGCAACATGATGGCGTTTATCTCCTACACCATGCAGATCGTCATGGCGTTTATGATCCTCACCATGGTTTCGGTCATCCTGCCCCGCGCCGAGGTCGCAGCCGAGCGCGTGGAAGAGGTCATCACCTGCCCCACGAGCATCAACGACCCCGCCTCGCCCAAACTGCCCGCGGCCAGCGCACCGCGCGGTGAGCTCACCTTCCGCGACGTGAGCTTCCAGTATCCCGATGCCCGCGCCGACGTCATGAGCGGCGTGAACTTCACCACGCATGCCGGTCAGATGCTCGGCATCATTGGTTCCACGGGCTCGGGCAAGTCCACGCTCGTACAGCTGATTCCGCGCTTATACGACGTCACGGGCGGCAGCATTTCGCTCGACGGTATCGACGTGCGCGATATGACCCTTTCCGAGCTTCGCCGCCGCATTGGTTACATCCCTCAGCAGGGGCGTCTGTTCTCGGGCACCGTGGAGAGCAACCTTAAGTTTGCCGGCGACATGGTAAGCGACGAGAACATGCACGAGGCCGCGCGCATCGCCCAAGCCGAGGACTTTATCGACGAGCGCGAGGGCGGCTACGACTCCCCCATCAGCCAGGGCGGCTCCAATGTCTCGGGCGGTCAGCGCCAGCGTCTGGCCATTGCCCGCGCGTTGGCAAAAAAGCCCGAGGTCCTGGTGTTCGATGACTCGTTTAGCGCCCTCGACTACAAGACCGACGCGCGCCTGCGCGAAGAGCTTGCCAAAAACGTTACCGACGCCGCGCTCGTTGTCGTAGCCCAGCGCATCGCGACCATCATGCACGCCGACCAGATCATCGTGCTCGACGACGGTCACGTGGTGGGCACTGGTACGCACGAGGAGCTGCTGCACAGCTGCCCGGCGTACCTGGAGATCGCACAGTCGCAGCTTTCCGCCGAGGAGCTGGGGCTCACTCAAGAAGAAATTGCAGCCGTTATGGAGGGAGGCGAGCACTAATGGCAGACGAGACCAAGACTCAGATTCCCAAGCCCACCCGCCAGCGCGGTCCCATGGGCCGCATGGGTGGCATGGGCCGCGGCGAGAAGGCCAAGGACTTTAAGGGCGCCATGCGGCAGTTGCTCGGCTATATCGGTCAACACAAGGTTGCCGTGCTTGCCGCCGTCGCCTTTGCCGTGTGCTCGGTCGTCTTTAACATTGTGGGACCCAAGGTGCTCGGCCAGGTTACGACCAAGCTGTTCGAAGGCCTGGTCGCCAAGGTCAACGGTACCGGCGATGTCGACTTTGCCTGGATCGCCAAGACGCTCGGCTTTTTGCTCTGCCTGTATCTGGCAAGCTCTGTTTGCAGCCTCATCCAGGGCTGGCTCATGACCGGCGTCACGCAAAAGATTTGCTACCGCATGCGCAAGGAGATCGCCGCCAAGATCGCTGTCGTGCCGATGAGCTACTTTAACGGACACAGCAAGGGCGATGTGCTCAGCCGCATCACCAACGACGTCGATACGCTGGGTCAGTCGCTCAACCAGAGCGTGACGCAGCTCATCACGTCGGTGACGCAGATTATCGGCGTGCTCGTCATGATGCTGTCGATCAGCCTGCCGCTTACCGGCGTCACCGTGCTCACACTGCCGGCCGCCGCGATTATCCTGACCGTGATGATTCATTTCTCGCAGCCGTACTTCCGCGAGCAGCAGCAGGTCCTGGGCACCGTCAACGGCATTATCGAGGAGGACTTTGCCGGCCAGAACGTCATTCAGGTGTTCGACCGCGCCGAGGCCTCAATCGAAGAGTTCGACCGTCAAAACGACCGCCTCTTTATTAGTGGCTGGCGCTCGCAGTTCCTGTCGGGCCTGATGATGCCGCTTATGAGCTTGGTGGGCAACATGGGCTACGTGGGCGTCGTCGTGGTGGGCGCACAGCTCGCGCTGACCGGCAATGCCACGCCCGGCGACATACAGAGCTTTATCCAGTACGTTCGCAACTTTACGCAACCCGTGCAGCAGCTGGGCAACGTGAGCAACACGATGCAGTCTATGGCCGCTGCCACCGAGCGCGTCTTTGAGTTCCTGGCCGCGCCCGAGGAGGAGCAGAAGGCCGACGCGCAGATTCCCGAAAAGCGCCCTGGCCATGTGGAGTTTGACCACGTCAAGTTTGGCTACACGCCCGACAAGACCATCATCCACAACTTTAGCTGCGAGGCACAGCCCGGCCAGACCATCGCCATCGTCGGTCCCACCGGCGCGGGCAAGACCACGCTCATTAAGCTGCTTCAGCGCTTCTACGACGTGGACGGCGGCTCGCTGCGCGTCGATGGCGTCGACGTACGCGATTGGGACCGCGCGGCACTGCGCGGCGAGTTTGCCATGGTGTTGCAGGATACGTGGCTGTTTAACGGCACCATCCGCGAGAACATCCGTTACGGACGCCCCGATGCAAGCGATGCCGAGGTCGAGGCCGCTGCACGCGCTGCACGCTGCGACCACTTTATCCATACGCTCGCCGGCGGTTACAACTTTATGATCAACGAGGAAGGCACCAACCTTTCGCAGGGCCAACGCCAGCTCGTGACCATTGCCCGCGCCATTTTGGCCGACCGCCCGGCGCTGATTTTGGACGAGGCGACATCCAACGTCGATACCCGCACCGAGGAGCTTATTCAGCGCGCCACGGATGCGCTGATGCAGGGCCGCACCAGCTTTGTTATCGCACACCGCCTGTCCACGATCCGCAACGCCGACGTGATCTTGGTAATTCGCGACGGCGACATCGTCGAGAAGGGCACGCACGACGAGCTGCTCGCCCAAGGCGGCTTCTACGCCGACCTGTACAACTCGCAGTTCGACGAAGCGGCGTAAATTCTGCCGCAGGGAACGAATAACACCCGAGAACGGGGGCGCAGGACAACCTGTGCCCCCGTTTTTTGTTCTGCGACCCTCAAACCGCCTCCCCTGGGACCAAATCGACGGCCTCTTCCAAGCCGCGTGGCATCATTCCATTCCAGGGCCAGCCAACGTTTGCCCAGATAAAACCTGCCAAAATAAACCTGTCCCTTTTTGGCAGGTTTTGGGGTGACGAGGGCTTGCACTTTAGCGTGCGACAGCGGATAATGCCGAGCATTCGACAATGCACACTTTGTCTTATTTGATTGAGGAGGCCCCGTATGGCCATGGAATTCAAGCGCAGGTTGCCGATCCCCATGGAAATCCGCGAGGAAATGCCGCTTTCCGCCGATCTTATCGCCAAAAAACAGGCATTCGACGCCGAGGTCGCCAAGGTCTTTACCGGCGAGGACGCGCGCAAGGTGCTCATTATCGGCCCGTGCTCTGCCGACCGCGAGGACTCGGTGCTTGAGTACATGAGCCGACTGGCCAAGGTCGCCGAAGAGGTCAAGGACAAACTCATCATCATTCCGCGCGTCTATACCAACAAGCCGCGCACCAAGGGCACTGGCTACAAGGGCCTGCTGCACAACCCCAACCCCGAGGCTCCCGACGACCTGCTCGAGGGCGTCAAGGCCATCCGCCATATGCACCTGCGCGTCATCGAGGAGACCGGTTTCTTTACCGCCGATGAGATGCTCTACCCGTCCAACTACCAGTACCTCGTCGACCTGCTGAGCTACGTCGCCGTGGGCGCGCGCTCGGTCGAGAACCAGGAGCATCGTCTGGTGTCGAGCGGCATTTCGGTGCCTGTGGGCATGAAGAACCCCACCGCCGGTTCCACCACCGTTATGCTCAACTCCATCTACGCCGCCCAGGCACATCAAAGCTTCATCTTCCGCAACTGGGAGGTCGAGTGCGACGGCAATCCGCTCGCGCACGCCGTCATGCGTGGCTACATTGGTCTCGACGGTCGTACCTATCCCAATTACCACTACGAGCATCTGGAGCGTCTGGCTGAGCGCTATACCGAGCATGCCGGCTACGCCAACCCGGCGGCGATCATCGACTGCAACCACGACAACTCGGGCAAGCGCCCGCTGGAGCAGCACCGCATCTGCAAGGAGGTGCTCGACAGCTGCCGCCGCAACGAGTCCATCTCCAAGCTGGTCAAGGGCTTTATGATCGAATCCTACCTGGAGGACGGCAACCAGTCTGTCGACGGCGGCGTCTTTGGCAAGTCCATCACCGACCCGTGCCTGGGCTGGGAAAAGACCGACTACCTCATCCACGAGATCGCAGAGCGGGTGTAGGTTACGGCGTTTTACCAAACGCCGTAACCGGCCGACGCTACAAACCCGTACACGCGAGCAATCTGCCTTTCAGCTTCGACGGCATGACCAAAAGGTCAATGCCGCCTCGCTTCAAGGCACCTTGCTCGCGTGTACGGGTTTTCGCTGACGTTTTTCTACCAGCGTCGTTGCCAGGGTTGGCACCAATGACTAATGCGGTAACAAGCTGCGTCGGTCCGATTGATCGGCTGGGTTTTCGAGGTGCCCCAGGTCGCCGCGAAAGAGGAGCGAAGCGTACTTTGGTACGCGTGCGACGGTTTGAGCGGCGAGATGGGGTGCCTCAGGAAGCCAGACGATTAAGCGTCGGCGTGATTGGCTGGGTTTCCGAGGTGCGGCAGATTGCCCTGAAAGAGGAGGGCATAGACCTTAAGGGTCATGCCCGACGATTGAAGGGCAAGGTGCCGTGCCCCGGGAAGACAGACTATTACGCCGAGGGCTCCTGCTGCGTGATGCAGTGGATGTTGCCGCCGCCGTAGACGACCTGGTCGGACTTGACGCCCACGCACTTGTAGACGCCCTCGCCCCAGACCTCGTCGTAGATCTCCTGGAGCGTGTCGACGGCCAGCTGGTCGTTCTCGTCGCCGTACTGCGGGACGATGACGCCGTGGTTGGTCACGAGGTAGTTCATGTAGGAGGCGATCAGCGGCTCGTCGGGGACGCGCGGCTCGGCGTTCTCGTCGGCGTCGATGGTGTCGCAGGAGGCCTGGTCCATGTACAGCGGCTTCACGGGCATGCAGAGCTTGTAGACCTTCAGCTTGCGGCCCTTGGCGTCAACCGCGTTGGAGAGGGTCTCGTAGGCGGCGTGGCACTGCTCGTAGAACGGGTACTCGGGGTCGTCGGTCCAGATGCAGACCATGACGCCCGGGGCGATGAAGGTGGCGACGTCGTCGATGTGGCCGTTGGTCTCCTCGGGGTCGATGCCCTCCTTGACCCAGATGACCTTCTCGACGCCGAGGTAGTCCTTGAGGTGCTCGGTCATGTACCCGCGAAGCTCCTCGCTCCAGGGCTCGAACTTCTTGCGGTACTTGGGCCAGAGGGACTCGGGGTCCTCCTCCTCGAGCACCGCGGAGCAGGTGCGGCCGGGGGACAGGAGGCACTGGTCGGTGACGACGAGGGTGCCCTCGCCGTCGACGGTGATGGAGCCGCCCTCGAGGATCATGTCGTCGGGACGGTAGCGGCGGCAGCCGGAGAGCTCGGCCATCTTGAGGGCGATCTGCTCGTCCTTGTCCCACGGGAAGTACAGGCCGTCGATGAGGCCGCCGTAGCCGTTGAAGTGCCAGTGGTTGGCGCGCTTCTCGCCCTTGCCGTTGATGACGTAGGTGGCGCCGGTGTCGCGGAACCAGGCGTCGTCGGTGGTCATCTCGACGACGGTGACGTTCTCGTCGTTCTCGAAGACGGCCTTGCAGTTGGCGTAGTCGACCTGGTTGGCGCACATGTAGACCGGGGTGAACTCGGAGATGGCGCGGGCGATGGCGGCATACTGCTTCTGGGCGGGCTTGGCGCCGTGGGCCCAGGTGTCGGTGCGGTGGGGCCAGCCTATCCACACGCGGTCCTGGGGGGCGAACTCGGCGGGCATGAAGAAGCCGTCGGCCCTCGGGGTGGACTCGGACTCGGTGATCGTACGCATAAGGCTTCCTCCAAATCAAACGACCGATGTCTCGATCTGTAACATCTAGGGGCCGAATCCCCGTCTTGTTGTTACAGATCGAGACAAACCGTATGGCTCGAGATAAACAATCTCAATCTATAACAGATAGAGGCGATTTTGCCAGCCATATGTTACAGATTGAGATAGACGTAAAAACCACCACAAAGGTACCTG